>JAJZWW010000116.1 GCA_021846485.1 Actinomycetes bacterium | reverse complement strand
CCTTCACGCAGGCCGCCTCGTCGACGACGGCCTCCTCGGCGAAGGTCGAGAGGAACGAGTAGTGATGGAGCGGGCTGCCCAGGTAGGAGAGGCGGCGGGAGCCGGACACGAGGGTCCCGGCGAGCAACGCAGGCATGGCGGTGGCACACAGGTTGGGCCGCCCGCCCTCGCAGTAGCGGCAGTACCCGCAGTTGGGCACCCAGGACAGCACCACGTGGTCGCCCGGCCGGACGCGCGCAACCCCCTCACCGACCTCCTCGACCACCCCGGCGCCCTCGTGGCCGAGCACGCTCGGCGTCGGCGACGGGATGGCGCCGGTCATCGTGTGCCAGTCGCTGGCGCAGATGCCCGAGGCGGCGAGGCGGACCCGCACCTCCCCCGCGCCAGGCGGCTCCAGGTCGACCTCGACGACCTCCAGGGCCAGGCCCTCCCCGAAAAGCACTGCTGCTCTCATGTCCTCCCCATCGTCGCGGCCGACCCGGCTCCCACGGCCCGCCGTCCCGAGCGGGAGAGCAGGATCCCGTGGCTGCGCGAGTGACGATACTTCCCCGACGGCCAGGGCACTCGAGAGGCGGGGCCGGGGGCCGACCGCCCTGGGCGCGGTCAGCTCATCCGGGGCGCCACAAGCCTTCGAGGCGGCGGTTGACCGCCGGCATGTCGAGCTCCTCGGGGTCGAAGCCGTCGCCTGCCCACTCGGTCAGCTCGTCGTGCTCGGGGTCGTTCTCGTCGGCCAGGGCGTCGAGGAGGTGCTCGTAGCCGAACGGCCCGCCGCAGTCCTCCGGAGGCGCCGCCCGGGCCCCACCCAGCACGGCGACGGGCGGCTGACCCGGGTCGTAGGGTCGGACCGCGACCACCTCGACGAGGTGCTCCCAGCCGTCGCCGAAGTCGTAGTCGTAGTGCAGCACGCTGTCCTCGGGGGCGACGTCGGCCAGCACCGCCGCCGACTCGTCCTCCAGTTCCTCCCCCCAGCTCTCCTCGTCGGAAAGGCCGTAGGTCAGACCGCCGACCCGCCACTCGTGGAGGTGGGCGTCGCGCCACCCGAAGGCGACCTGGAGTATCGCGTGCAGCGCCGAGAGGGTCACAGTGCTCGGCACCCGCAGCCGTCGCCACACCGGCGGGGAGACGTCGAGCAGGGTCACCTGCAGCTCGTGGACGGTCAACCTGCTCGTCGCCGGAGGGCTCTCCACGCTCGCATCCTTGCACCGGCCGGTCGGCTCAGGGGATGCGAGGCGGCACCGATCCCTTCGGCGCCGCCCCTCCACGGGGGTGGCCGGGGTGGTGGAGGAAGTGGTGCTCGGGGCAGCCGTGGGGGTGGACGGACCCCCCTTCGCTCAGCCCGAGGCGGCCGCAGGCCCTGCAACGCTTCAGTCCCTCTCCCCCGAAGACGCTCGTCAGACCCACGCCCAAGGCGAAGGTGTCGAACGCGAGGAGCAAACCCAGGAGCACCGCTATTGCGACCAACAGGACCACCAGCATCTTCCTGCACCTCCATGCCGTCGCTTTCCAGGACGAGAGCGACAACAACATCGTACCCCGATGTACAGGCGTCCCGGCAGGGATAGGGGCTCGGGCGATGAGGGTGAGCTCGCCGTGGAGGCGGCGAGCTCACCAGCCCGGAGCAGTCCGCCGCCGGCGTCGGCTACCTGCTCGAGGGCATCTCCGCTCCGACGGGCGCCGGCGGGTGGATCAGCCGGTCGGCTCGAGCGGGTCGACGCCCCTGACCCCGCCGTCGACCACGTGCTCGCTCCACCCCTTGCCGTCCCACCAACGTTGCTCGTGGCGTCCACTCGGGTCGGGAGCCCACTGGGCAGGCACCACCGGCGGGGGTGGGACGGGGTAGGCCGGCGCAGCCACGACCGGGGGCGGCGTGTAGCGGCGGGGGATCAACGCGATGATCAGCAGCCCGAACACGCCGAGGAAGAACCCGAGGGCCGCTCCGGTCCCCGGGCGGCCCTTGGCCCGCCCGACGAGCGCACCGAGCAACCCGAACACCACTGCGCCGATCACCGCAAGGGTGGTGAAGCTCATCGGTGACAAATCTACCGGCGTCGGACGACCGGGCAGCGTCGCGCCTCACCCTCCGTGGACCACCAGAGCCTCGGTGCGCCATACCGGCTCGCCCGCAGCGTCCGAGTCGGCCAGGTCCACCCGGCCGACCAGGACCGCGTCGTGCCAGCCCTCCGGGTCGTCGAGGACCTGGTGGACCACCCACTGGCCCGGCTGCTCGTCGACTCGGTGCCAGGCGCCGGAGCGTGCACCGGGCCCCGTGGCGATCGCCTGGTGCTCGGTGTAGTAGCCGTCGAGGACTTCTCCCCACCTGGACGCCGCCCAGCCGCCGGCACCCTCCGCGGCGGCCAAGCCGGTGATGTCCCGGCGGGAGGCGAGCTCCACCCGGCGGAAGGCCGCGTTGCGGACCATCACCCGGAAGGCCCGCAGGTTGGCGGTCACCGGCGGACCCTCCCCCTCGCCGGTGACCCCATGGCCGGCGCCCTCCTCCCCCTCGGCGACCCCGCCTGGGTCGGCACCGACGAGCTCGCCTAGGCGGCGCCACTCGTCGACGAGCGAGGAGTCGACCTGTCGGACCAGCTCCCCCAGCCACTCGGTGAGATCCAGGAGGTCCTCGGTCTTGTCGTCCTCGGGCACGCTGCGCACCAGCGCCTTGTACACGTCGCTCAGGTAGCGCAGCAGCAGGCCCTCGGAGCGGGCCAGCCCGTAGTGGGCGACGTACTCGCCGAAGGTCATCGCCCGCTCCGCCAGGTCGCGCGCGACCGACTTGGGTCGGATGTCGTAGTCCGCCGCCCAGGGATGGCGGGACCGGTAGGAGTTGAACGAGTCGTAGGTCCAGTCCCGCAGCGGCTTGGGGTGCTCGAGGCGGTCGAGCACCTCGATGCGCTCCTCGTAGTCGACGCCCTGCGCCTTCAGCTCGGCGAGCACCTCCTTGCGTAGCGCCTCCAGCTGCGCGGCAAGGATCACCCTCGGGTCGTCGAGGGTGGCCTCCACGAGGCTGGTCACGTCCAGCGCGTGGGTCGGCGCAGCCCGGTCGAGCAGCGGCACCGCCTCCAGCAGCCAGGGGCTGAGTGGGTCGTCGAGGGCGAAGTCGTCCTGCAGGTCGGTGGTCACCCGGACGCGGCGACCCTTGGCGTCGGGCTCTTCGAGGCGCTCCAGGGCGCCGACGTCGAGCAGGGAGCGGTAGAGCGCCACGCTTCGGCGGACGAGCCGGCGCTGGGCGGGGCGGTCCTCGTCGTTGTCGACGAGGAGGTGGCGCAGCGCGCCGCAGCCGTCGCCGGGCCGGTCGAGCACCGCGAGCAGCATCCCGTTGCTCACCCGCAGCTGCCCGCGCAGCGGCTCGGGTGGCGCGGCCACCAGTCGCTCGTAGACTGCCTCGTCCCAGGGCACGAAGCCCCGGGGGGGCTGGGATCGGACGATGCGCCTCAGCTTCTTCGGGTCTCCGGCCGCCTTCTCCACTGCCCGCTCGTTGTCGATCACGTGCTCGGGCGCCTGGACCACCACCAGCCCGGAGGTGTCGAAGCCCGCCCGCCCCGCCCGCCCGGCGATCTGGTGCAGCTCCCGGGCGGTGAGCAGCCTCTGAGTCGTCCCGTCGTACTTGGCCAGGCCGGTGAGCACGACGGTCCGCAGCGGGAGGTTGACGCCCACCCCGAGGGTGTCGGTGCCGACCACCACCCGTAAGTGCCCTGCCTGGGTGAGCCGTTCGACCAGGCGCCGGTACTTGGGGAGCATCCCTCCGTGGTGCACGCCGATCCCGTGGCGCACCAGCCTGGCGAGCGTCCTGCCGAAGCCGGGGGCGAAACGGAACCCCGAGACCGCCTCGGCGATCGCCTCCCGCTCCGACCGGGTGGTGACCGACGCCGACGTCAGCGCCTGCGCCTGGGCGACCGCGGCCGCCTGGGTGAAGTGGACCACGTAGAGCGGAGACTGGTCGGAGGCGAGCAGCTCCTCGACGGTCTCGTGCAGAGGTGTCCGGCGGTACTCGAAGCGGAGGGGGACCGGTCGGGTGACGGAGCGCACCACCGCGACCGGACGGCCGCTGCGACGGCGCAGCCCCTCTTCGATCCTGGTCGTGTCCCCGAGGGTCGCCGACATGAGGACGAACTGCGCGCCGGTCAGCTCGAGCAGGGGCACCTGCCATGCCCATCCCCGGTCGGGGTCCCCGTAGTAGTGGAACTCGTCCATCACGACCTGGTCGAGCCGCGCCGAAGCCCCCGAGCGCAGCGCCATGTTGGCGACGATCTCCGCTGTCGCGCACACCACCGGCGCCTGCGGGTTGATGGTGGCGTCACCGGTCAGCATCCCGACGCGCGCCGCTCCGAGCTGATCGCAGAGGGCGAAGAACTTCTCCGAGACCAGGGCCTTGATCGGCGCGGTGTAGAAGCTGCGACGTCCGGCCGCCAGCGCGGCGACGTGGGCCCCGAGGGCGACCAGGCTCTTGCCCGACCCCGTCGGGGTGTTGAGGATCAGGTGCGAGCCGGCGAAGACCTCCAGGAGGGCCTCTTCCTGGGCCGGGTACAGCGACAGGTCCTGGGAGTCGACCCAGGTGACGAGCGCGGCGAACGCCTCGTCTGCTCCGGTGCCGCCGGGGGCGATCCCGGCGAGGGCGTCTCCGTCGCTCACCTCACCACTGTGCCGCAGGACCCGGGCCGCGCCGCCAGGCTCGGCCGGCCAGCGGGCTGCCCCGATCAGACCGGCACCGGTACGCTCGATGCCGTGGCCGACGCGGACGTGGTGGACGACGGGGAGCTGGTGGGCCGGGCGATCCGGCTGGCCGAGCGGCTCCAGGAAGGGGCGGACGCGACCCGCGGACGGCGGGAGCGGTCCGCCCAGGCCCGGGTGGCGAGGCTCCTCGACGATCCAGCCGGGCTGGCCTTCACCATCGCCCTCACCGACGAGGTGCTGCGCATCCGCGATCCCCGTCGGGGCGCCCGGCACCTGCGGTCGCTGGCCGACGGGGTCGGCTCACCCCGCTTCCTCACCCCCTCCGACCGGCTGCTGCTCCGGGCCGGGGCGGTGGCAGCCGAGCGAGCCCCCTCCGTCGTCATGCCCCTGGTGGCGGCCCGCCTGCGCGCCGAGCTGGCCGACTACGTGGTGGCCGCCGAGCCGAGACCGCTCGAGCGGCACCTGGCCCGGAGGCGGGCCGAGGGCATCCGGCTCAACTTGAACCTCCTCGGCGAGGCGATCCTCGGCGACGATGAGGCCGACCGGCGCCTCGAGGGGGTCCTGCGCCTGCTGCGCAGACCGGACGTGGACTACGTCTCGGTGAAGGTCACCTCGATCTGCGCCCAGGTCAACCCGGCCGCTTTCGACCGGGAGGTCGAGCGGGTCGCCGGCCGGCTGCGGCGCCTCTACGACGCCGCGCTCGAGGCGACGCCGGCCAAGTTCGTGAACCTCGACATGGAGGAGTACCGGGACCTGGAGCTCACGGTGGCGGTGTTCCGCTCGGTGCTCTCCGAGCCCGCCTACCGGGGCCTGGACGCCGGGATCGTGCTGCAGGCGTACATCCCCGACTCCCTGCCGGTGCTCGCCGACCTGGTCGACTGGTCCCGCCACCGCCGGGAGGGGGGGGGCGGACGGGCGAAGGTGCGGATCGTGAAGGGCGCCAACCTGGCGATGGAGAAGGTCGAAGCCGAGCTCGCCGGCTGGGAGCAGGCTCCCTTCGCCACCAAGGCGGAGGTCGACGCCAACTACAAGCGGATGCTCGACGTCGTGCTCGACCCGGCCAACGCCGACACGCTCAGGGTCGGTGCGGCCAGCCACAACCTCTTCGAGCTGGCCTGGGCGCTGAGCGTCGCCGAGCAGCGCGGCGTCGCGGGGATGCTGGAGGTGGAGATGCTGGAGGGCATGGCCGGCTCCGCCGCCGCGCCCGTCCGCGACGCCGCCGGGGGGCTCCTGCTCTACGCCCCGATCGTCGCCCGGGCCGACCACGAGTCGGCCATCGCCTACCTGGTGCGACGCTTCGACGAGAACACCGCCCCCGACAACTTCCTGCGCAACCAGTTCACCCTGCGGGTCGGGTCCCCCGCCTGGGAGGCCGAGCGCCGCCGCTTCGAAGCCGCGGTGGCCGACCGGCACCGACCGCCGGTCCCGACCAGGCGCACCCAGGACCGCACCCGCCTGGCCGGCGCGCCGGAGCGGTTCGCCAACGAGCCCGACACCGACCTGACCCGGGCGGTCAACCGGGAGTGGCTCGCCACCCACCTGGGACGGCGACCCTGGGGCGAGGACCACGCCGTGCCGGCCGTCGTCGACGGCGAGCCGGTGACTGCGCCGGCAGAGGGCCGAGGGGTCGACCCCTCCGACCCCCACCGGCTCGCCTACCGCTTCGTGCAGGCACCGGTGGACCTCGTCGACCGGGCGGTCGCCGCGGCCGCGGCCGGCCGGGAGGGTTGGGCGTCCACCCCCGGAGCCGCCCGCGCCAAGGTCCTCCGCGCGGTCGGGGACACCCTGGCGGAGCGCCGGGGCGAGATGGTGGCCCTCATGGCCTACGACGGAGGGAAGATCTTCGCCGAGTCGGACCCCGAGGTGTCCGAGGCGGTCGACTTCGCCCGCTTCTACGCCGGGGGGGCCGCCGAACTGGACTCCGCCGGCGACCGGTTCCGCCCCTACGGGACCGTCGCGGTGGTGCCCCCCTGGAACTTCCCCCTCGCGATCCCCGCCGGCGGCGTGCTCGCAGCGCTGGCCGCCGGCAACACGGTGGTGCTCAAGCCCGCCCCGGAGACCGTGGCCATCGCCCACGGGCTGGCCGAGGCGTGCTGGGACGGCGGGGTGCCCCGCTCCGCGCTGCAGTTCGTCCCCTGCGCCGACGACGACGCGGGCAAGCGGCTGGTGACCCACCCCGACGTCGACGCCGTGGTGCTCACCGGGTCGTGGGAGACCGCGAGGATGTTCCTCGGCTGGAGACCCGGCCTGGCGCTGCACGCCGAGACGAGCGGGAAGAACGCCATGGTCGTGACCGCTGCCGCCGACCTCGACCACGCCGTCGCCGACCTGGTGCGCTCGGCCTTCGGCCACGGTGGGCAGAAGTGCTCGGCGGCCAGCCTGGCGATCGTCGAGACGTCGGTGTACGACGACCCGCGCTTCCGTCGCCAGCTGGCCGACGCGGCCGCCACCCTGCGACCCGGGCCGGCGTGGGACCCGACCACCACCATCGGCCCGCTCATCCGGCCGGCGGAAGGCGCCCTGGCCGACGCCCTGACGCACCTCGGGCCTGGGGAGCACTGGCTGCTCGAGCCGCAACCGGACCCGGGCAACCCGCACCTGTGGTCGCCGGGCATCAAGCTCGGGGTCACGCCCGGGTCGCCCTTTCACCTCACCGAGTGCTTCGGCCCGGTGCTCGGGGTCATGCGCGCCGCCGACCTCGACCAGGCCATCGCCTGGCAGAACCAGCCCGCCTACGGCCTCACCGCCGGCCTGCACAGCCTCGACCCCGCCGAGATCACCCACTGGGTCGAGCGGGTCCATGCCGGCAACCTCTACGTCAACCGCCACACCACCGGGGCGATCGTCCGCCGCCAGCCCTTCGGCGGCTGGAAGCGCTCGGTGGTCGGCCCCGGCGCCAAGGCCGGCGGCACGCACTACGTCGCCAGCCTGGGGACCTGGCAGGGATCCTGGGAGGGATCGGCGGACGACTTCGGCTCGGCAGTGGCGCGCCAGCTGCGCAGCGCGCTCGCTCCCGCCGACCCGAGCGGGCTGGCGGCCGAGGCCAACATCGCCCGCCACCTGCCGCTGCGCTGCGTGCTGCTGCGAACCGACGGGGGAGTCGACGACCGGGACCTGGAGCTGACCCTGGCAGCGGCCCGAGCCGCCGGCACCGAGGTCACCGTCAGCAGCCCCGAGCCCCGGACGGGAGCCCACACCGTCGAAGACGACGGCTCCTTCGTGGCCCGGGCCGGGGCCAGCGGCTGGGACAAGGTCAGGATCCTCGGCGAAGTGGACGAGGCCACCCTCCTCGAGGTCCACGACCGGGGGGTCTGGGTCGACACCGCGCCGGTGGTGGCCGACCCGGGGGTGGAGGTCCTGCGCTGGGTGCGCGAGCAGGCACTGAGCATCACCCTCCACCGTCACGGCAACCTCACCGGCCGCTACGACGGCGTGGTGCGGGCCATCAGCGCTCCTGCCCGGGACTGAGTAGAGGTCGGTTCCGAGCCGTGGAGGTCGGTTCCGAGCCGAGACGGGGCTGGGACGAGCGCCCGGGAAGACCACCTCGGCCGGGTTCCGCCGCCGGGCGCACGGCCCGAGGCGCTCAGCTCGGCTCAGTTGACCTGGCGGTCCCGGCCCCCCCAGTACGGCTGGCGCAGCTTGAACTTCTTCAGCTTGCCGGTGGCGGTGCGCGGGAGGGAGTCGCCCAGCTCGACCCTCTTGGGGACCTTGTAGCCCGGTCGGGCCGGGTGTGGATGCTGGGTGCGTAAAGCCGAACCGGGTGCGTTCGACCCCCGAATCGGGCATTGAGTGCACCCAGTTCACCCCAGTGCACCCAGTTCACCCCCCCCCCGCTCCCCGCTCCCCAGCT
>JAJZWW010000115.1 GCA_021846485.1 Actinomycetes bacterium | reverse complement strand
TATGGCGGCACGGCTCCGTGCGAAACAGCTCCGCGATGGAACGGTCGCGCCGGGAAACAAACGGCAGTCCGGCCTGCGCCGCCCGTTCCCGCACCATATCGGCCGCCCCGGCGCGGGCATTCCAGGCCGTCGTGACCAGCAGTCCCGCAGGCGGTGCGGCGGCGCCCTGGAAATTTCTCAGGAGAAAGGGGTGTGCGGGCATCACGTGGACCGCCCGAATTCCCGTTCCAACCGCGCCCTCGTGATGCGCAGCGCGGTGGGGCGGCCATGCGGACACGTCAACGGATTTTCCAGCGGGGCGAGCGCTTGCAGCAGCGCATCCATCTCCATGATGCTCAGGCGACGGTTGGCCTTGACGAAGGTCTCCGCGGCGACGTCGCCGTCGCGGACCACCCGTCGCAGCTCCCGCTTGCGCGCCGCGGTCAGGGTCTTGCCGGAGGCCAGCTCGGCACGGGCCTCCCGGCCACCCTCGATCGCCTGGGCGAGCCGGGCCTCGTCGTCCTTGGTGAGAAGCGAATGCTTGCCGATGTCGTTCAAGTAGAGGCGGACCAGGTCCTCCTCCGGCTGAGCGGCGTGGTTGTTGGGCACTGCGTCGACGTCCTCTCCTGGACCCGACCCGGGAGGCCGGCGGGGCGTCCACCGGGGTGGAACCTCGACCGGGGCTCGCGGTGCCGGTGCTGCGCCTCATATGGTACCGGAAGCCCGGCCCTGCGGGAAGGGTTCAGATGGCCCTCCGGGACGCTGCGAGACGAGCCCGGAGCAGGAGGGGAAAAGTCCCCCGCCGGGTGGTCCGCCCCACCCGTCGCAGCCCGGGTCGGGCCGGGGCGCCTATCGCTGCCGGCGGGTCTAGGCTCGAGCGGTGGCCTCACGCCAGCGCTTCGCCGTGCCCCTGCTGGTCGTCGCGCTGATCGGTGGGCTGGCTGCCGCCCCGGCGCTCGCCTCCGCGTCGCGCCCCCACCTCGCCCGGGAGACCCCGCAGCGCCTCGTGGCCGGGGTGCTCGACGCCCACGTCGGCGCGATCTCGGGGAAGGTCTCGTGGGCCCCGGACCTCGGCCTACCCTCCCTCGGCGGGCTCACCAGCGGAGCCGGCCAGGGCACGCCGGGTGGCGGTGGCCTCGACCCGGCGAGCCTGCTCACCACCGCGCAGAGCTTCCGGCTGTGGGCCGACGGCGGCAAGCAGCGGCTGGCGGCGACCGGGGCGCTCGCCGAGACCGACGTGGTGCGCAACGGCGACCAGGTCTGGGTCTGGGACAGCGCCGACCAGCACGTCGACCACTACACCTTCGCCCAGGCCGCCGGCAGCCCCGCCGGCGCCCCGCCGGCGGGCCCCGACCCCCAGACGGTGGCCGCCGGGCTGCTCCGCAGCCTCGAGGCAGCCGGAACGGCCGTGACGGTCGGCAGGCCGGTGACCGTCGCCGGGGTGCCCTGCCAGGTGCTGCGGCTCGCCCCGGCGGACCGGGCGACATCGACCGTGTCATCGGTCGAGATCGCCGTCGACGCGGCCAACTCGGCGGTCCTCCGGGTGAGCGTCCGGGCGGTCGGCCAGAGCGTCCCCGCCCTCCAGATCGGCTTCAGCTCGGTGAGCTTCGCCCCGCCGCCGGCGTCGGTGTTCACCCCGCCGAAGGGCACGACCACCACCAACCACGTGGTGACCCCCCGGTCGCGGCAGCTCGCGGGCCAGCCGCAGGGCCAGTGGTACGGGTACGCCCCGCTGACCGCTGGCTCGCCGGCCCCGGTGGCGGCGGTCCCCCCGGTCCGCACGATCGGCCACGGTTGGTCGAGCGTCCTCGAGGTCACCCCCACCGCGCCGAGCAGCAGCCTCACCGCGCTCCGTGCGGCCGCTGAGCCGGTCTCGGGGAAGTGGGGCTCCGGGCGCCTGCTGCGCTCCTCGCTGCTCGACATGGCCTTCCTGCCCGACGGCCGGGTGCTCGTCGGCTTCGTGCCGCCCGCCGTGTTGGAGGCGGACGCGGCGGCGGTCGGCTCCTGAGCAGGCCGAGGGTCCCCCTGCTGCCCACCGCGGTCGGGGAAGGGCTGCCGGCGACCCGGCCGGCGATCGGCGCAGCCGTGGTCACCGAGGGCCTGACCAAGCGGTTCGGCGAGCTCGCCGCGGTGGACGGGGTCGACCTGTCGGTCCCCGCCGGCGCGGTGTTCGGCTTCCTCGGGCCCAACGGGTCGGGCAAGACCACCACCATCCGCATGCTGCTCGGGCTGATCTCGCCCACCGCCGGGTCGTGGTCGTTGCTCGGGCGGGAGATGCCGGCCGCCGCGGAGGTCGCGCTGCCCCGGGTCGGCGCCCTGGTCGAGGGCCCGGCGTTCTACCCGTGGCTCTCGGGGCGGGACAACCTCGCCCGCTTCGACGCGGCCGGGCCCGATGGGCAGCGGGCGAGCCGCGCGGCGCGGATCGAGGCGGCCCTCGCTCGCGTCGGGCTCACCGCCGCCGCGGCCAAGCGGTACCGGGCGTACTCGCTCGGCATGCGCCAGCGCCTCGGCCTGGCCTGCGCCCTGCTCCGCCCCCGGGAGCTGCTCATCCTCGACGAGCCGACCAACGGCATGGACCCGCAGGGCACCCGCGAGATCCGCAACCTGATCCGCGACCTGGCCTCGGACGGGACGACGATCTTCCTCTCCAGCCACCTGCTGTCGGAGATCGAGCAGATCTGCACCCACGCGGCGGTGATGTCCCAGGGGCACCTCCTCGCCCAGGGCACCCTGGCCGAGCTGCGCGCCGCCGGCGAGGCCCGGGTCCGGGTGGGAGTCGACGACCCCTCCCGCGCCGGCGAGATCCTCGCCCGTCTCGGGCTCTGCGACGTCCACGTCGCCCCCGCCGAGGGCGTGGTCTCCGCCCGCCTCGACGCCGGGGGGCCGGCCGACGCCGCCCGGTGCTGTCGCGAGCTGGTCGAGGGCGGCGTCGAGGTGTCCAGCCTCGCCACGGTGCGCCCCAGCCTGGAGGAGCTGTTCGTCGCCCTGACCGGGGAGGGCTTCGATGTGGCGCGCTGAGCTGCGCCACCTGTTCCGGCGGACCGTCGTGCGGGTGCAGCTGGTCGTGCTGTTCCTCGTGCCGGTGCTGCTGGCGGTGGCGGTGAAGCTCGCCGGGGGACCCGCCGACGGGCAGGGCCCGAGCTTCTTGGACGAGGTCTCCCACAACGGGGTGTTCGCCGCGCTCGCCGGCCTCACCGTCTGCATCCCGTTCTTCCTCCCGCTCACCGTGGCGGTCGTCGCCGGCGATTCCATCGCCGGCGAGGCGAGCCTCGGCACCCTCCGCTACCTGCTCACCCGGCCGTCGGGGAGGGCTCGCCTGCTGGCGGTCAAGGCGCTCGCCGTCGTGGTCTACAGCGTCGCCGCGGCGCTGGCGGTCGCCCTCGGGGGGCTGGCCGCCGGGGCGGCGCTGTTCCCGGTCGGCCCGGTGCTCGGCCTGTCGGGCACGAGCTTCTCGCTGGCCGACGGCATCGGCCGGACGCTGCTCGCCGCGGTGGTCGTCGGGCTGTCGCTGCTCGGCCTCGCTGCGGTCGGCATGTTCGTCTCGACGCTCATCGGGAGCCCGGTCGGCGCCATGGTCATCACCGCCGGGACGGTCGTGGCCGCCCTGGTGGTCGACAGCGTCCCCCAGCTGGCCTTCGCCCACCCTTGGCTGTTCAGCCACGACTGGCTGGCATTCGGGGACCTGCTGCGCAGCCCGGTCACCTGGGGTGGCATCGGCCGGGACCTGCTGCTCCAGGTCGGCTACGTCGCGGTGTTCGGGGCCGCCGCCTGGGCCCGTTTCACCACCCGCGACGTGCTGGCCTAGCGGCCCGGCGTCCTACCGACTGCTGCCGGGCTGGTCGCCGGCGTGCAGGTCGGGGTTGAGCGCCCCCCACCTGCCGGCCCGCTCGCGCACCTCGACCACCCCGGTCGTGCTGTTGCGCCAGAAGAGCAGCCCCGGTCGGCCGGAGAGCTCCCGGGCGGCCTGCACCCGCCCGTCGGGCCAGGTCAGCTTGGTGCCGGCGGTCACGTAGCAGCCTGCCTCGACCACGCAGCCGTCCCCGAGCGAGATCCCCACCCCGCCGTTGGCGCCGATCAGGCAGTCCCGCCCGATGGTCACCACCTCGGTCCCTCCCCCCGAGAGGGTCCCCATGATCGACGCCCCACCGCCCACGTCGGTGCCGTCGCCGACCACCACCCCCTGGCTGATGCGCCCCTCGACCATCGAGGCGCCGAGGGTCCCCGCGTTGAAGTTGACGAACCCCTCGTGCATCACCACCGTGCCCGGGGCGAGGTGCGCTCCGAGGCGGACCCGGTCGGCATCGGCGATGCGCACCCCGTCGGGCACCACGTAGTCGACCATCCGGGGGAAGCGGTCGACGCCGAGCACGCTGAAGCGGGAGCCCCCGGAGAGCGCCCGCCGGCGCGCCGCGGGCAGCGCCGCCGGGAGGCACGGCCCCCGGTCGGTCCAGGCGACGACCGCCAGCACCCCGAAGATCCCGTCCAGGTTGAGCGTCCGGGGACGCACCAGGCGGTGCGACAGCAGGTGGAGGCGGAGGTAGGCGTCGGGAGCGTCTGCGGGGGCGGAGCCCAGCTCGACGCGCACGTCGAGGCTGCGGGCCTCGGTGCGAAGCACCGGGTCGGGGGGCGGAGGCGGGCCGGCGCCGCCCGGCTCGGGCTCGCCGACGCCGAGCTCGGGGAACCAGGCGTCGAGCACCGTCCCGTCCGCGGCCACCGTCGCCCACCCCCGCCCCCAGGCGCTGCTCACCGGTCCACCTACGCCGGCGGGTGGGAGGCGGTGCGCTCCCAGAGCTTGATCCCCCCGAGGATGCCGGCGTCGTTGCTCACCTTGCTCACGTCTCCGGGCAGCTTCGCGTCGATGCGCTCCGCGTTGCCGCCCCCGAGGTAGCAGTGGTCGAAGAAGCACAACGACCGCAGTGTCTCGACGGCCTCGAGGACCCGCTTCTGCCACTTCTCGTGCCCGGCCTTCCTGCGGGCCGCGTCGCCGACCGCCTCGTTGTAGGTGCGGCCCTTCTGGAACGGGTGCTGGGCGAGCTCCAGGTGCGGCACGAGCAGCCCTTGGTGGAACAAGGCGGTGCCGAGCCCGGTGCCGAGGGTCATCACCAGCTCGAGGCCTTCGCCGGCCACCACCGCGGCGCCCTGCACGTCGGCGTCGTTGGCGACCTTGCAGGGCCGGCCGAGGGCCTGGCCGAGCGCCCCTTGGAGGTCGAAGCGGGCCCAGGCCCGGCCGAGGGACGCCGACGGGGTGCCTCCCGGGCCTTCGGGTGACACGAAGTGGGGGGCCGACAGGACCCGCCCGTCGCGGACCATGCCCGGGAACCCGGCGGAGATCCGGTCGAAGTCGCCGAGTGGCCTCACCAGGTCGGTCAGGACCGCGACCAGCTTGTCGGGCGGGAGCGGGTAGGGGGTATCGACGCGCACCCGGTCGTGCTCCATGTTCCCCGAAGGGTCGAGGACCGACGCCTTGAGCCCGGTGCCGCCGATGTCGATGGCCAGGGTGACCGTCCCGGGCTGGGTCGCGACAGGGCCGCTCATGGGGCGACGCTACCTGGTCGGGGTGTCGTTACCTCGTCGGGGTGCCGCGGCGAGCCTCCGGTGCCGGCCGAGCTGAAGGTTGGTAACCAAACCCACGATGGTAGAACAAGGGCAGTGAGGAAGTGAAGCTTCAGAAGGTGACGAGATGAGCGAACCTAGCCTCTCAGACCGGGAACAGGCGATCCTCGCGGGCTTGGCCGCGCAGGCCGAGGCCGACGACCCACGGCTGGCCCAGACCCTGCGCCGCGGCCCCCGGGTGCTCCTCGCCCGGCTCCCCGCCCTGCCACCCCCGCTGGCGCACTGGAGCGCCGGCCTGGTCGCCGCGATCGTCGGGATGCTCGGGGTGGTCGCCCTGCTCGGAGTGAGCCTACCGGGCGCGCTCGTCGCGAGCCTGGTGGTCTTCGCCGGGGTGGGACGGGTGGTCGTCGCCGGGCCCCGGCTCCGGTCCCGGGCCGGCGGCCGCCCCGCGCCCCCCCCGACCGACTGATCCCGGGCCGTCCGGCGAGCGGTCCCGGGACCGGCACGCCCCGGGGTCGGGCAGCGAGGCGGTCGCCGGCGCGCGAGTCGACCTTTCCCCCCCCGGGGACTATGGTGCTCCGGTCGCGGCGGTGCGCGCCGCGAGCCCGCCGCCGCCATCCCGCGGGCGCGGGTGATCCTCGACGGGAGAATTCTGCATGCGCATCCTCGTTCTGGGTGGCGACGGCTACCTGGGGTGGCCGACGGCCCTCTACCTCTCCGCCCGCGGCCACGACGTAGGCATCTGCGACAACCTGGTCCGCCGGGACTACGACAAGGAGATGGGGGTCGCGTCACTGGTCCCGATCGCGTCGATCGAGGACCGGGTCGCCGCCTGGGGCGAGCAGTCCGGCGCCCGTCTGGCGACCTACGTCGGGGACCTCACCGACGCCGCCTTCGTGCACCAGATGGTGCGGGAGCTCGAGCCCGACACGATCGTGCACTTCGCCGAGCAGCGCTCCGCGCCGTACTCGATGATCGACCAGGCACACGCGGTGTACACCCAGACCAACAACGTCGTCGGCAACTTGAACGTCCTCTACGCCATCGGGGACCTCAACCGCGACATCCACCTGGTCAAGCTCGGGACGATGGGGGAGTACGGCTACCCCAACATCGACATCGAGGAGGGCTGGATCGAGATCACCCACAACGGGCGGACCGACACCATGCTCTACCCGAAGAAGCCGGGCAGCTTCTACCACCTCTCCAAGGTGCACGACAGCCACAACATCGAGTTCGCCTGCCGGATCTGGGACCTGCGGGCGACCGATTTGAACCAGGGCATCGTCTACGGCCAGCAGACCGAGGAGACCGACGCCGACGCGCGCCTAGCCACCCGCTTCGACTACGACGGGGTGTTCGGCACGGTGCTCAACCGTTTCGTCATCCAGGCGGTCCTCGGACATCCGCTCACCGTCTACGGCGAGGGTGGCCAGACCCGCGGGTTCCTCAACATCCTCGACACCCTGGAGTGCGTCCGCATCGCCTCGGAGAACCCGGCCGAGCCGGGGGAGTTCCGGGTGTTCAACCAGTTCACCGAGCAGTTCTCGGTCCTGGAGCTGGCCGAGGCGGTGAAGAAGGCCTTCCCCGGTGAGGTGGTCGTCGAGCACACCCCCAACCCGCGCGTCGAGTCCGAGCAGCACTACTACAACGCCAAGCACACCAAGCTCGTCGACCTCGGCCTCCAGCCGCACCTGCTCAACGAGACCCTGATCGACTCGCTGTTCCACGTGGTGGACAAGCACCGCGACGGCGTCAACCTGGACGCCATCCGGCCCACCGTCCAGTGGCGCTCCACCTCGAGCGAGCTGGCCGCCAAGAAGTAGGAAGGGCCCGGCCCACGGCCCTCACCACGCCGGCGCCCCGGGCGCCGGCGCCCCCCGCCGGCCCCTCCTCTGCAGCCTCCGGCCACCGACCGAGCTGGGCCGTGGCACTCGTCGTCGGGTGCGCGGCCCTGGCGGTGGTGCACGCGGTGGTCGTCGGGACCCACTACTTCGTCGGCTCGTTCGACGACGACGCCAACTACATCCTCACCGCCCGCGCCCTGCTCGCCGGCAAGGGGCTCACCGGGGACCTGGTGAGCGGCAACTCGGTGATCGGCGCCTACCCACCCGGCTACCCACTGCTGCTCGTGCCGATCCAGGCGGCGTTCCACGGGGACTCCGCCTTCGTACCGTTCCGGGTCCTTTCGGCGGCCTGCGGCGCGGCGGTGGTGCCGCTCACCTGGGCGTGGACCGGCCGGCGGTCGATGCCCCCAGCGGTGCGCGCCGCGACGTTGGTGCTGCTCGCCCTCGACCCGGTGCTCGCCACCTACTCGACCATGGTGATGGCCGAGACCCCCTTCCTCGTGGTCCTGCTCCTGCTGCTCGTCGCCGCCGACCGCTGGGAGGAGGCGGGACGGGCGTGGTGCTGGCCCGGGGTGGCCGTCGTCGTGGCCGGCGCGGCCCTGGTGTGGCTGAAGGAGGCGGGGATCGGCCTGGTGGCCGGGATCGCCTTGTGGTACCTGCTGCGCCACCAGTGGCGCCGGGGCGTGGCGGTCCTCGCCGGGGTGGGGGTCAGCCTGCTGCCGGTGATCGTCGGGCGCCTCGTGGATGGCATACCCCTCGCCGGCGCCCGCTACAGCGCGCAGCTCGGCAACTACTACCGGGGCGGTCTGCTCCACCGCGTGTTGGTCGTGGTGCCCGGCAACCTCGACAAGTGGCTGTTCGTGGCCCTCCCGCGCACGGTCGTCCCCCTGCTGTCGCCGATCCCCGGCTGGCCCCACCCGGTCTTCTGGCTCGGCCGCCAGGTGACGGTGTTCACCCTGATCGGCCTGGTGGTCGCCTGGCGCCGCCACCGGGACCTCACCGTGGTCGCGGTGCCGGTCTACGGGGCGATGACCCTGCTGTACCCGTTCATCAACGAGCGGCGGGTCATCCTGGTGCTGCCCGCGGTGCTCGCCTGGTACGCCCTCGGGGTGCACGCCACCGTCGTCTTCGTCGCCCGCTACGCCCGCCGGCACCTGTCCGCGCGACGCTCCGGGAGGGCGAGGCGGGTCGGCTGGACCGGCTTCGCCCTG
>JAJZWW010000114.1 GCA_021846485.1 Actinomycetes bacterium | reverse complement strand
CGTCCCCGGCGGGGCTGCGCCCCGCGCTCATCGGCGGCGGGGGCCCCAACCCCGCCGCCCTGCCGGGTGAGCCGCGCTCCCACGTCAGCGTACCCGGCGGGGCTGCGCCCCGCGCCCATCGGCGGCGGGGGCCCCAACCCCGCCGCCCCGCCGGGTGAGCCGCGCTCCCACGTCAGCGTACCCGGCGGGGCTGCGCCCCGCGCCCATCGGCGGCAGGGACCCCAACCCCGCCGCCCTGCCGGGTGAGCCGCGCTCCCACGTCAGAGCTTCGAGGTGACCAGCGCGAAGGCCTGGGCGACGGTCTCGACGCCCTCCAGCTCGGACTCGTCGACGCTGATGCCGAACTGCTCCTCCAGGGCCATGACCAGCTCGACGAGGTCGAGGCTGTCGGCGTCGAGGTCGTCGGCGAAGCGGGCGCCGAGGATCACCTTGTCGGGGTCGACTTGGAGCACCTCGACGGCGCAGCGCTTGAACTTGTCGAAGGCCTCATCATGGTCCATGGTCTCTCCTAGGGGAAGCGGGCCGCCGGGGTCGGAGGCCGTGGCGGTGTGGGTCGGTCGGCTCGGTGGTGGCGAGCGTAGTCAGCGCCCGGCCGGGCCAGCCCCAGGCCGCCGGGCGGGCCGGGTCGGGCCCACCGGTCGGGCGGACCGTGCAGCGGAGCCCCTCGTCCGCCGGCCCGGGCCGGCGGGCACCGGGCGGGGCGTTACTGGGTGCCCCAGCGCCAGACGGCGGACGCCCAGGTCATGCCGGCGCCGAAGCCGGCGAGCAGCACCAGGTCCCCGTCGGCCAGGCGCCCCGCACGGGCGGCGTCGACCAGGGCGAGGGGGATCGACGCCGAGGAGGTGTTGCCGGTCTCGTGGATCACCGACGCGATCCGCTCGCGGGGGAGCCCGAGGCGGTCGGCGACCGCGTCCATGATCCGGGAGTTGGCCTGGTGGGGCACGAACAGCGCGACCTCGTCGACGCCCACCTTGGCCCGCTGCAGCGAGAGCTCGGCCGAGTCGACCGTGACCCGCACCGCCCGGCGGAACACCTCCTGGCCCCTCATGGCCATGCCCGGCCCGCCGTGGTCGGCGTACAGGAGGGCTACGAGGGTGCCGTCGACGCCGAGGTCCCAGCCGAGCAGGCAGCCCGGGCCGGGCACCGCCTCCAAGACGACCGCCCCGGCTCCGTCGCCGAAGAGGAACGCGTTGGACCGGTCGGCGAAGTTGGTGACCCGGGTGAGGGTCTCGGCCCCGACGAGCAGGACCCGGTCGATGCCCGAGGCGACCAGGGAGGCCGCGGTGACCAGCCCGTAGGTGAAGCCGGCGCAGGCCGCGTTCAAGTCCATGGCTCCGCCGGCGATGCCGAGGGCGGCCGACACCGCCGAGGAGGTGGCGGGCACCGCCTGGTCGGGGGAGGTGGTGCAGAGCACCAGCAGTCCCACGTCGGCACCGGTCACCCCCGCTTGCGCGAGGGCCTCCCGGCCGGCCTCTATCGCCAGGGTCGCGGTGGAGCCCACCCCGTCGCCGGGGTGGGCGGGCGGCTGGTCGGCCTCCGCCACGAACGGGCCGGAGGCGTGGTGGCGGCGGTGGATGCCGCTGCGCTCGACGATCCACTCGTCGCTCGTGTCGAACAGCGTGGTCACGTCCTGGTTGGTCACCACCCGGGGCGGGAGGGCCGACCCCCACCCGGTGATCGCCGCGCCGCGACCGGGCCCTGGGCTCATCGGACCCGCAGCCAGGCGACCGGCTGGCCGGACTGGACCCGCTCGCCGGGGGCGGCGAGCATGCCCATCAGCCGCCCGGCGAACGGGGAGCGCACGTCCTGGCCGGCTACCTCGCCGAGCAGGCTGCCCACCTCGACCGGGGTGCCGGCGGACTGCTCGAGGCCGGGGGCGGGGGCGAACACGCCGGCCGCTGGGGAGATCACGACCCGCTCGGAGACGTAGAGGTGCTCGCCGTGGTGCCCGGCGGCGAAGGCGTGCAGCGGCGTGTCCCCGGCGATCGCGTCGACTAGGCGGTCGAGGTCGTCGGGGGCGGAGACGCTGACCGAGCGGATGCCCGGCAGGGTCTGGCCGGCGAGCCGGCACAGCGAGGACCCGGGCCCGAGCTCGACGAACAGCCGGGCGGTCTCGGCCCGCTCGCCGAGCAGGGAGCCGAGGCGCAGGACGCTCTGGCGCCAGCGGACCGGGCTGGTCAGCTGGGCGACGAGGCGGGCCGGGAAGTCGCCGGCGCCGGCGTGCGCCCGCCCGTCGACGTTGGCCACCACCGGGATCTCGGGCTGGTGGAACACCACGTCGTCGAGGGCCTTGACCAGCCGGTTGCGGGCGGGGGCCATGAAGGGGGTGTGAAAGGCCCCGCCGACCGCGGCGGGCTGCGGGCTGCGGGCTCCGAGCTCCACGGCCCGAGCCCCGGCGCGCTCGACGGCGTCGGCCCGGCCGGCGATCACCACCTCGGTGACGCTGTTGTCGTTGGCGATCCACACCGGACCGTCCGCCAGCCGGCAGGCGATGTCGATGGTCTCCACGTCGCTGCCCGAGACGAGCGCCATGACCCCCGGCTCGGCGTCGGCGGCCGCCTGCATGGCGTCGCCCCGCTCGGACACCAGCCGGACCCCGTCCTCGAAGCCGATCACCCCGGCGGCGACGAGGGCGGCGTACTCGCCGACGCTGTGGCCGGCGGTCGCCGTCGGCTCGATGCCGAGCCGCTCGACCGCGTCGAGGACCACCAGGCTCAGGGTGAACGTCGCCAGCTGGGCGTTGCGGGTCTCGGTGAGCTCGTCGGCGCCGGCGTCGACCAGCAGGTGCGCCACGTCGCGTCCCGCAGCCTCCGATGCGTCGCCGACGACCTCCCAGGAGGGGTGGTCGATCCACTGCCGGCCCATGGCGGGGCGCTGCCAACCCTGGCCCGGGAACACGAACGCTGGCACTCGGCGCAGACCTCCTCGGGTCACGGCGGGCCGCTCCCGCCGCTACTGGTCTGACCGGCGCCCGCCCCGATCGGTTACGCCTCTCGGGGGCCGAGTCCCACCCAGGCGGTCCACCCGGGACGGCAGCTCAGGTGCATGCGGCGGGCATCCAGCCACGCCCGGTCCTGCAAGTGAACGCCAAGAACAGCGCCGGGATGATGGTCGCCGAGACAACGTGCAGGCTGGCGTTGGACTCGGCTGTCGCCAGCAGCACGGCGTAGTAGCTACCAGGTGAGAAGCAGTAGCTACCAGGTGAGAAGCAGCCGGTCGGAGACCAGCTCATCGCCCAGCGTCTCGCCGCCCCGCTGGAAGCGGCGCAGGTGTGACACCCCGCAGTTGACCATCGCCTCTCGCTCGAACAGGCCATCCGGTATCGGCAGCGTCACCGTGTGCGTGCCCGACCGTTTCGTGCCGTCGATCGACAGGGCCACCTTGGCGCCCCGGGCCTTCGCCCCAGCGATGTGCTCGCAAAGGTCCAGAAGGTTGAACGCCTGCGCGCCATACAGGATCTTCTGCGTGTCCGTATACGGCGGGTCGCAATAGACGATGTCGCCCGGGCCCGCCAGGTCGATCGCCTCCCGATAGTCCATGGGCACGAACTGGGCGCCAGCGGTGCGTCGAGCCCACTCCGCCACCCGAGCCTTGAAGCTCGTCGGGCCGACCGGCTCGTGCACCCCGATCGGCGTCGACATGTAGCCGTCCCTGCGGAACCGTACCACCCCGCCGTAGCAGGATCGGGACAGGAACAGCAGGTCTGCAGAGCTCGGCCGGGCGTTGTAGTCCGCCTTGATGGCTTCGTAGGCGGCAACCCGGTCTTCCGCGTTGCTGAAGCGCTCCCAACGCTCCCGGTACCACTCGACCAGCAGCGCCGGGTCGTCATGCAGGCACTGCCAGATGCCGATCAGCGGCTCGAAGGCATCGGAGGCGACTGCCGTGTGGGGCGCCATGACGCCGAGCACGCCGCCTGATCCGAGGAACGGCTCGTAGTAGCAGCGGTAGTCGGCAGGGAAGTAGCCGGCGATCTCATGTCCGAAGCGCTGCTTGTTGCCCACCCACTTGAGCAGCTGCGTCTTGAACGGAGCTGGTCGCAGCCGCGCCTCGTCGGATGCCGTCGAGTCGGCGTCGAAGGGGCTGGGCTGCATCCCCTGGGAGCCTACATGGTTGTCATTCGCCACGAGGCGGATGGTGCCATGGGGCTGTGACCGTGCACTACCAGTAGCGCGAACGATCGCACCCGCGCGATAGTCGTCACCCTGTGCGGCCGAACCCGACCTTCGCGAGCCAGCCCAAGGAGTTCTGGGCCGACGTCCGGTCTCTCTCGCAGAAGCTGGGCTACGCCCGACGGGGGCAGTTCATCGTTCCCGGGCCGGCTGACATCGTGCGAGGCTACCGGGACCTGGCTCTCGACCCGGGGCACCTCGTCGACGGACAAACACTGACCGAGCTCGGCGGCAAGGTTGTCGGCTACTTCGCCTACCGGGCTCGAGTCCTCACCGACGAGGTTCGGCACCACCTGATGGATGCCGACGGCGCCCGGTCCATCTACGAGCAGGTGCGCGAGACCCACCCGAGCTCCCGAGCGCCACAGCCGATGAACAAGCAGAAGGGTGCCATGCGGGCCCCGGCCTACCTGACCTGCATCGTGAACATGCTCATCGAGGGCAGCATAGGCGCAGCCCCCTGCGACTACGACCCCCGTGAGCTCACCGCTGTCACCCGAGACGCCCGACCGCTGCGAACCCTGGCCCGTCGGGTTGACGGAGCATTCCCGTCAGCGACCAACCCCGTCGCCCTGTGGGAGATCAAGGAGTACTACTACACAACCACGTTTGGGTCCCGGATCGCAGATGGTGTGTACGAGACCCTCATGGACGGCATGGAGCTCGAGGAGTTGCACGAGCACACCGGTGTGGACGTGCTGCACTACCTCATCATCGACGCCTACGAGACCTGGTGGAACGACGGGAGGAGCTACCTGTGCCGCATGGTCGACATGCTGCACATGGGTTACGTCGACGAGGTGCTCTTCGGCAGCGAGGTTGTCGACCGCCTGCCTGTGCTCGCGACCGAATGGTTGGCGCGGCTGCCCGAGGCTCAGGAGCGCGAAGCCCACGCCCACCGGACGCTGTGATCTGAAGCAGAGAAAGGGGAGCGGTAGACGGTCACCTTCGCTCGAAGGCCCGTGGCACTCCTGGAGCTTTTCCGCCGGCTGGAGCCCCTCGGCGTGGGGCAGGTGTGGGTGGGTGCCCAGGGCGGGAGTCGAACCCGCACGACCTTGCGGCCAGAGGTGTTTGAGACCTCCGCGTCTACCGATTCCGCCACCCGGGCTGGTGGGTTGGAGTGTAGAGCGGCGCCGGGCGCGGGCGGGTCGGGAGCGCTCAGGCTGGGCCCTTGCCTACTGCCGCGGGGACCTCGGGAGTCTCGGGGGGCGCCGGCGGGTGGTCGGACCAGCCCGCCGGCGGGACCGGCTCGTCCTCCTCCACCGTCGGGAGCGCAATGCGCACGAGCGTCCCGCCGCCGGCGGGGCGCAGCACCTCGACGGTGCCGCCGTGGTCGGTGACCACGTGGCGCACGATCGCCAGCCCGAGGCCCGAGCCGGGCATCGACCTGGCGGTGGGCGCCCGGTAGAAGCGCTCGAAGACCCGCGGCAGGTCGGCTTCGTCGATGCCCGGCCCGTGGTCGCGGACCTCGAGCAGCCAGGTGGCACCCCGGGTCAGGCGGACCTCGACGGTCCCCCCCGGCGGGCTCCACTTGGCGGCGTTGTCGAGGACGTTGAGCACCGCCCGCTCGAACAGCGCCGGCTGGGCCCGCACCGACCCGGGGGTGAGCGACACATCGAAGTGCAGCGACGGGGCCCGCCGGCGGACACGCTCCAGGGCGTGGCCGACCAGGGCGTCGAGGCGGGTCTCGGTGGTCTCCGCCAGCCCCCGCTCGTCGGCCCGGGCGGTCTCGACGATGTCACCCACCAGCGAGGTCATCTCCTCCAGCTGGTCCCGGACGTCGGCAAGGAGCGACTCCCGGTCCGCCTCGGGCATGTTGCGGGCCTTAATCAGGAACTCGATGTTGGTCCGCAGGCTGGTGAGCGGGGTGCGCAGCTCGTGGCCGGCGTCGGAGACCAGCTGCGACTGCTGCTCGCGCGAGCGGCGCAGCGCGCCGAGCATGGCGTTGAAGGCCTCGGCGAGGCGGCCGAGCTCGTCGTCTCCCCCGGCGGGGATGGTCGCGTCGAGGTTCTGGGTGGCCGCCACGTGCTCGGCGGCGGCGGTCAGCCGGGTCACCGGTCGGATCACCGCCCGGGCGACGCCGGTGCCGATGGCCAGGGCCAGGGCGATCCCCCCGGCGGCGACCAGGACGAGGATCAGCCGCAGGTCGGCCAGGGCCCGGTCGACCTCGTTGAGCGGGCGGGCGATCTGCAGCGCCGCCGGGCTGCTCTGTGGCAGGGAGGAGCCCGCGCCGGTGCGGGCCTGCACCTGGACGGTCATCACCCGGTAGGGGCTGCGGCCGATCCGCTCGTCGGTGAAGAGCAGCGCCGGACCGTGCCCCGAGGCCATGGCCACCTCGGCCGAGGTGGTGGCGAAGGTCGGTCCGCCCCGGCGGGCAGGGGAGAAGCTGCCGTCGGGGTCGGGCACCCACACCTGGCCGCCGGGAAGCAGGAGCTGCACCCGGTCGCCGGTGCTGGCTGCGTAGCGGATCGCCGATCGGGCGGCGCTGTAGCCGAACGGGCCGTTGGGCCCGTCGAGCGTCCGGGCGTAGCTGAGGAGCGAGCTTTGCACCTGCCCGCGCAGCTGGTGGGCGACGAGGAAGTACGACGCCACCGCCGTCAGCGCCACGGCCACCCCGACCGCCGCGGCGACGAGGCCAGACAGCCTCGTCTCGAACGAGGAGCGCCGTCGGGGGACCCTCATCCCCGGGCCTGGTCGTCCACCGGGAGGCGCATCACGTAGCCCACGCCGCGGACTGTGTGGATCAAGCGTCGCTCGCCCTCCGCCTCGGTCTTGCGCCGCAGGTACCCGACGTAGACCTCGAGGGAGTTGGAGTTGGCCCCGAAGTCGTAGCCCCACACCCGGTCGAAGATCACCTCCCGGGGCAGGACCTGGCGGGGGTTGCGGAGGAACAGCTCGAGGAGGAGGAACTCGGTGCGGGTGAGCTCGATGCGCCGCTTCCCCCGGAACACGTCCCGGGTGCCGGGGTCCAAGGAAAGGTCGTCGAAGCGCAGGGTCTCCCCGTCCGACGCCGGCCCGCTGCGTCGCAGGAGCGCCCGGATGCGCGCGAGGAGCTCTTCCAGGGCGAACGGCTTGACCAGGTAGTCGTCGGCGCCGGCGTCGAGGCCCTCCACCCGTTCGCTCACCGCCACCCGGGCGGTGAGCAGGAGGATCGGGGTGGCGTCACCCGCCGAGCGCAGCCGGCGGCAGACCTCCAGGCCGTCCAGGCGGGGCATCGCGACGTCCAGCACGATGGCGTCGGCCGGCCGCTGCGCGTGGGCCATGAGGGCCGCGGTGCCGTCCTCGGCCAGCTCGGTCTCGAAGCCCTCGAAGCGCAGGGCGCGGTCGAGGGCCTGGCGGACCGCTGGTTCGTCGTCTACGACGAGGACGCGCACACCTACAGTCTGGCCGGGGCAGATGAGAAAGGCATGAAGCCCCCGACTACGGTGCGCGGCCATGCCCGAGCCGTACCCGCCTGCCCGCCGCCTCTCCGTCGAGGAGACCCTCCCTGGCGGCCGGGTCGTCGCCGACCCGTACCGCTGGCTCGAGGATCCCGACGCCGTCGAGACCGTCGTGTGGTCCGAGCAGCAGGACGAGCTGTGGTCCCGCTGGGCGGCGGCCCACCCCGAGCGCGAGGGCCTCGCCGAGCGGGTCCTCGCCCTCACCCCCGGTTGGCGCAGCGCCCCGGTGGTGGTCGGGCACCGGCGCTTCTGGACCGAGCGGGCCCCCGGCCAGGACCACGCCGTGCTCGTCGTCGACGACGGGGAGGGCCGGCGCAGCCTCGTCGACCCCAACGGCCTCGACGCTGCCGGCAAGGTCGTCCTCGACGGCTGGGCTCCCTCGCTCGAGGGCGACCGGGTCGCCTACCTGCTGTCGAGCGGCGGGGACGAGGAGAGCGAGCTGTGGGTGAGCGACGTCGACACCGGCTTGATGCTGGAGGGACCGGTCGATCGCGTCCGGTACTCGCCGCTCGCCTGGCTGCCCGGCGGCGAGGAGCTCCTCTACGTACGGCGCCTCCCCCCGTGGGAGGTCCCTGCAGGAGAGGAGGCCTTTCACCGACGCGTCTACCGTCACCGCGTCCGGAGCCACGCGCAGACCGAGGACGAGGTGATCTTCGGCCAGGACGGGCGGGGCCCCGACGTGGAGGCCACCGCCTACCTGGGCGTCGAGGTCTCCCCCGACGGGCGCCACGTCGCGGTCACCGTGTCGCTCGGGACCGCCCCGCGCAACGACCTCTGGGTCGCCGAGCTCCCGGCGTCCGGCATGGCCCCGGCGTGGCGCCCGGTCCTCGTCGGGGTCGACGCTCAGGCCCAGCCGGCGTTCGACCGGCGGGGGGCGCTGTGGGTGCTCACCGACCTCGGTGCGCCCCGCCGGCGGCTCGTGCGGGCCGACCCCGCCGATCCGCAGCCCGCCAGCTGGGTGGAGGTGCTGGCCGAGGACGAGGAGGCCGTCC
>JAJZWW010000113.1 GCA_021846485.1 Actinomycetes bacterium | reverse complement strand
CCCCGCTGGGCCGGCGTGGAGCGTCCCTACTCCGGCGCCGACGTCGTCGCCCTGCGGGGCTCGGTGGGAGTCGAGCACACCCTCGCCCGCCTCGGTGCCGACAGGCTGTGGGAGCTGCTGCGCACCGAGGACTACGTGGCCGCCCTCGGCGCGATGACCGGCGGCCAGGCGGTCGAGATGGTGAAGGCCGGCCTCCAGGCGATCTACCTCTCCGGCTGGCAGGTCGCCGCCGACGCCAACCTGTCCGAGCAGGTGTACCCCGACCAGAGCCTGTACGCGGCCAACAGCGTCCCCGCGGTGGTCCGCCGGATCAACAACGCCCTGCGCCGGGCCGACCAGGTGGAGTGGTCCGAGGGCGGATGGCGGGCTCCCGCTGCCCACCGCCGGTGGCTGGTGCCGATCGTCGCCGACGCCGAGGCCGGGTTCGGTGGGCCGCTCAACGCCTTCGAGCTGATGAGGCAGATGATCGAGGCCGGCACCGCCGGCGTGCACTTCGAGGACCAGCTCTCCTCGGAGAAGAAGTGCGGGCACATGGGCGGCAAGGTGCTCGTCCCCACCCAGAGCCAGATCCGGACCCTCCAGGCGGCCCGCCTCGCCGCCGACGTCGCTGGCGTGGCGACCCTCGTCATCGCCCGCACCGACGCGCTCGGAGCGACCTTGCTCACGAGCGACGTCGACGAGCGCGACCGGCCCTTCGTCACCGGGGAGCGGACCTCCGAGGGCTTCTTCCGGATCCGCAACGGGATGGACATAGCGGTCGCCCGGGCGCTCGCCTACGCCCCTCACGCCGACCTGGTCTGGTGCGAGACGTCCACGCCGGACCTTGGCGAGGCGAAGGTCTTCGCGGAGGCGGTCAAGGCCGAGCACCCCGACCAGATGCTCGCGTACAACTGCTCTCCGTCGTTCAACTGGCGGAGGCACCTCGACGACGAGACCATCGCCCGGTTCCAAAAGGAGCTCGGGGCGATGGGCTACACCTTCCAGTTCGTGACCCTCGCCGGCTGGCACGCCCTCAACCAGTCGGCCTTCGAGCTCGCCCGGGGCTACGCGAGCCGCGGGATGAGCGCCTACGTGGAGCTTCAAGAGGAGGAGCTCGCCTTGGAGGCCGACGGCTACACCGCCACCCGCCACCAGCGAGAGGTGGGCGCCGGCTACTTCGACCAGGTGGTCTCTACTCTCGGCGCCGACTCCTCGACCCTCGCGCTGGTCGGCTCCACCGAGGAGGCGCAGTTCGCCCACTGAGCCGTGCGGGCGGGCCGGCGGGGCGCGGCTGGCCGGGGCAGCTGACGATCCCGCCTGAGCAGGAGGTCGACGCTACGATACCTGAGCACTCTGGGAAGGTCTCCTACCACGGAGAGCGTGAGCCTGGTCGCAGAGTCCGCCATACTGGGTGCGTGGGGCCCAACTGGGTGCGTTCAGGCCCCGGATAGGGCATCGAATGCGCCCAGTTTGGTCCGGTGCACCCAGTTTGGGGGCAGCCCGCCCTCCGCTCGCGCACCGCCCCCGCGCCCCCGCACCGCCCCCGCGCTCCCGGGATCGCCAGCCCTTGTCACCGCCTCCGGGCACGCTTCACCCGCCCAATCGGCTCAGTCGCGGCCACCGGGGCCGGCGGGACCGGCCCACGCCGGGGGCCGCTTCTCCCGGAACGCGTCCCGCCCCTCGGCGGCCTCTTCCCCGGCGAACAGCCGCTCCGACAGCCGGGCCATCTCCGCGAAGGCCGCGTCACGCCCGCCGGCGGCGCCGGCCGAGGCGTAGATCATCCTCTTCGTGGCGGCGAGCGCCTCCGGGGCCCCGGCGCGAAGGGCGACGACGACCGCGGCCACCGCGGCGTCCAGCTCGCCGGCGGGAACCGCCCGGGTGATGAGACCCACCTCGGCGGCGCGGGCGGCGGTCATCCGCTCGCCGGTCAGCATCGCCTCGAGGGCGTCGCCGCGGCGCAGCTTCGGCAGGCAGACGACCGAGACGATCGCCGGCGCCACCCCGAGGCGCACCTCGCTGAAGCCGAGGCGGATCTCCTCGGAGGCGATCGACAGGTCGCAGGCGGTCGCCAACCCGAGGCCACCACCCAGGCACGCCCCGGCGATCCGGGCGACGACCGGTCGGGGGCAGTCCTGGAGCGCGGCGAGGACCTCTGGCAGCACGGTGGCGGAGGCGCGGCCCTGGCGGAGGTCGGCCCCGGCGCAGAAGACCGGGCCGTCGTGGGTGAGCACCACTACCCGGGCGCCGGGATCGGCGGTCGCCCGATCGAGGCCGGAGACGATCCCGGCCATGAGCTCGGGGGTGAGGGCGTTGCGCGTCGCGACCTGGCTCATCGTGAGAGTCGCCACACCACTCACCGTGCTGTAGCGCACCGCCTCGCTTGCCACGCGCCTTGTCCTACCCGCTCCGGTACGGTACCGACCGGTGGCTCACGGACCGACCAAGCCCGGCACGCGGGAGATCCGACCGGTCCGCCCCGAGGAGCACGCCGCCGCCGGCGCCTTGGTGGTGGCCGCTTACCGGGCGCTGCCCGAGCTCCCCCTCGATGACGGCTACGCCGCCACGCTCGCTGACGTCGCCGGGCGCGTTGGGGCGGCCGAGGTGCTCGTCGCGGTCGAGGACGGGCGGCTGGCCGGGTGCGTGACCTTCGTGGCGAGCGGTTCGTCCGCCTGGGCTGAGCACGCCGACCCCGACGAGGCGTCGATCCGGATGCTCGCCGTCGACCCTCGCCTCCAGGGCCGCGGGCTCGGTCGGGCACTCCTCGATACCTGCCTGGAGCGCGCCGGTCACCTCGGTAGGGATGCGGTGCTGCTCCACTCCACGCCCTGGATGACCACAGCCCACCGCTTGTACCTCGATGCCGGTTTCGTGCGGGTACCCGAGCGGGACTGGACCCCTTCGGCCGACGTGCCGTTGCTGGCCTTCCGCTTGGCGCTCGACCCTCGGCGGCCGGGTCGCCGGCGCTACCTCCCGGCCCAGGCTGATCGTCAGGTAGCTATCTCGTTAACAGATGCTGAAGATCGCGTGTAGCAGCTTGACCGATGGGTGGCTCCGTGGCAGACTGTCCTCAGGTCGGGTCGACGGTATCCCCCCCCACCTTCCCCGACCAAATCCGAAGGGCCCGGCTCCCCCCCGCCGGGCCCTTCGACGCGTCCGTCGGCCTCCAGCCGACCGCGGGCTGCGCACGGGTTTAGGCTCGCGGCCGTGTGGATCCCCTCCCCCTCCGGCCGCCAGGTCGTGCTCACCCACGGGACGCAGCGGGCCGTGGCGGTCGAGGTCGGGGGCGGCCTGCGCAGCTACGAGGCCGGCGGAGTAGCAGTCCTCGACGGATACGACGAGGACCGCCGCTGCGACGCCGGCCGGGGCCAACCCCTCGTTCCCTGGCCCAACCGGGTGGGCGAGGGCCGCTACGACTTCGACGGCGAGACCTACGCCCTGGCGCTCACCGAGCCCGAGAGGGGCAACGCCATCCACGGCCTCACCCGGTGGTCGACCTGGGAGGTGCTGGAGGCACTGACCGACCGCGCCTGCCTGGGCCACACCCTCCGGCCGCAGCAGGGCTGGGCGTGGACCCTCGAGCTGCGCGTCGAGTACCGCCTCGGCGGTACCGGGCTCGACGTGACCCTCCGGGCGCGCAACCGAAGCCCGAGCCGCTGCCCGTTCGGGGCAGGCTTCCACCCCTACCTGTCGGCACCTACTGGCCGGGTCGACGACCTCCAGGTGCGGTTGCCGGCGGCCACCCGCTACGTCACCGACGAGCGGGGACTGCCCGTCGGGGTGGAGGGCGTTGCCGGCGGCCCGTTCGACCTGCGGGAGCCGACCATCCTCGGCGACCGCCGGCTCGACGTCGCCTACACCGACCTCGAGCGCGATGCCCAGGGCATGGCGGTGGTGGAGGTCACCGACCCCCGCACCGGAGGCTGCGTGCAGCTGCGCATGGACCCGGCCTGGACCCACGTGATGGTCTTCACTGGTGACACGGTCGGCGCCCGTGCCCGTCAGGGCCTGGCGGTCGAGCCGATGACCTGCCCCGCGGATGCCCTGCGCAGCGGGGCCGGCCTGCTGGCGCTCGATCCAGACGAGGTCTGGGAAGCCACCTGGTCGCTCACCCCCGGGTGGCTCGTCAGCCAGTCCTGAACGGGGGCTCGGTAGGACGGCTACCGATAGGCTGGTCAGGGACATGGGACCCGAGGAGCTGTCGCCGAGCGCCCTGCCGGAGGTCCCCGCTCCAGCGAGGCTCGCCGGGGCGACGCGCGACCGGATCCTCGCCGTCGCCCTGGAGCGCTTCGCCGCCCACGGCTATGCCGGCACCTCGGTTCGGGACCTGGCGGAACAGCTCGGGGTCACCAAGGCTGCGCTCTACTACCACTTCAGCTCGAAGGAGGACATCGTCGAGGCCCTCCTCGAGCCGGCACTGGCCCAGCTCCGGGCCCTCGGCGAGCGGGCCACCGCCCGGCCCGCCCCGCCCGCCTCCGAGCTGCTCGGCACCCTCGTGGACATCCTCGCCCGCAACGCCCCGCTGATCCGCGCCCTGATGGCCGACCCCTCGGTCCCCCACCGGGCCGACCGACCGGAGATCAAAGACCAGCTCCGGGCGATCGAGAGGGCGCTCGCCGAAGAGCCGGCTGAGGCTTCGGAGCTGCGGGCGCGCGCCGCGCTCGGAGCCGCGCAGCACGCGACCTTCGCCACCGTCCTGGCACGGGCCGGCGCGGCCGGCAGCCCGGCCGACGCCGGCGGGGTGCTCCTGGAGGGCGAGCGCGAGGAGATAGTCGGCGCCGCGCTACGGGCGCTGCGCGGCCCGGGGACCACGGCGTCGCCGTAGCAGGTGCCGCTGGCCGGCCCGGCCCGACCGGGACCAGCAGGTTGGTCACTCCCCTTCGGCGGCCCCGTTGCCCATCCGATCCTTGATCGCGTTGACCACGGTCGGGTCGAGGAGCGTGGTGACGTCACCGAGCTCACGGTGGTCGGCGACGTCGCGCAGCAGCCGGCGCATGATCTTGCCGCTGCGGGTTTTCGGCAGCTCCGGGGTGAGCAGGATCTGGCGGGGCTTGGCGATCGGGCCGATCTCGCGCGCGACGTGGTCGCGCAGGTCGACCACCAGCTTCGCGCCCGACTCGGGGTCGTCGGCCACGCTGCCCTTCACCGTGACGAAGGCGACTATGGCCTGCCCGGTGGTGGCATCGTTGGCCCCCACCACGGCCGCCTCGGCGACGCTCGGGTGGCCGACCAGCGCGTGCTCCACCTCGGTGGTGGAGATGCGGTGGCCAGAGACGTTCATCACGTCGTCGACCCGGCCGAGCAGCCAGATGTCGCCGTCCTCGTCGAGCTTGGCGCCGTCGCCGGCGAAGTAGCACCCCTCGAAGCGGGACCAGTACGTCTTGCGGTACCGCTCCGGGTCTCCCCAGATGCCCCGAAGCATCCCCGGCCACGGCTGGGTGATGACCAGGTAGCCGCCGTTGCCCGGCCCGACCGGCCGGCCGTCCTCGCCGACGACGGCGGCGGAGATCCCCGGGAAGGGCAGCATCGCGGCCCCTGGCTTGGTGGCGGTGATCCCCGCCAGGGGGGTGATCATGATCCCCCCGGTCTCGGTCTGCCACCAGGTGTCGACGATCGGACAGCGGTCCCCGCCGACATGGTGGCGGTACCAGATCCACGCCTCCGGGTTGATCGGCTCGCCCACCGACCCGAGCAGCCGCAGGCTGGAGAGGTCGTGTCCCTCCAGCAGCTCCGGCCCCCACTTCATGAACGTCCGGATCGTCGTCGGCGCGGTGTAGAGGATGTTGATCCGGTACTTCTCGACGATCTGCCACCAGCGGTCCCGACCGGGGGTGTCGGGGGTGCCCTCGTACATCACCGAGGTGGTGGCGTTGGCCAGCGGGCCGTAGACGATGTAGCTGTGCCCGGTCACCCAGCCGATGTCCGCGGCGGTCCAGTACACGTCGGTCTCCGGCTTCACGTCGAAGATCAGCCGGTGGGTGGTCGCCACGTGGGTCAGGTAGCCGCCGCTCGTGTGCAGGACCCCCTTCGGCTGGGCCGTCGTCCCGCTGGTGTACATGATGTACAAAGGGTGCTCGGAGTCGAACATCTCCGGGGCGTGGGTGTCCGCCTGGCGCTCGACGACGTCGTGCCACCACACGTCGCGCCCGTCGCTCCAACCGACCTCCTGGCCGGTCCGGCGCACCACCAGCACCTTGCGCACCCCGGGGCAGTCGGCCAGCGCGAGGTCGACCGCCGGCTTCAGGGCGGAGGGGGCGCCCCGCCGGTAGCCGCCGTCGGCGGTCACCACGGTCCGCGCGTCGCAGTCGAGGATCCTCCCCCGCAGGGCGTCGGCCGAGAACCCACCGAAGACCACGGTGTGGGGCGCGCCGAGGCGGGCGCACGCCAACATGGCGAAGACCGTCTCGGGGATCATCGGCATGTAGATGGCGACCACCTCGCCGGCGACCACTCCCAGCTCGGTCAGGGCGTTGGCCGCCTTGCACACCTCGCGGCGGAGCTCGGCGTAGGTGATGGCGCGGGTGTCGCCGGGCTCGCCCTCCCAGTGGAACGCCACCCGGTCGCCGAGCCCGGCGTCGACGTGACGGTCGACGCAGTTGACCGCCACGTTGAGCTTGCCGCCCACGAACCACTTGGCGAACGGCAGGTCCCACTCCAGGCCCTTCCCCCAGGGCTGCGCCCAGCTGAGCCGGCGCGCCTCCCCCTCCCACCAGGAGACGGGGTCGGCGGCCGCCTCGGCGTGGATCCCCGGCTGGGCGTTGGCCCGCTCGGCGAGCTCGGGAGGAGGGGGAAAGCGCCGCGTCTCGTGGAGGAGCGCAGACAGCGCGTCGGACGTCTCGGGCATCAGGACACCCCCTGGTCGCGTGGTGCGGGTCGCACCAGGGCTGCACCGACGGGCACCAGGACCCGGCCGAGCATCCCGTTGATCACACCTGCCGAGGATACGTACCAGGCGCACAGCGCCGTCAAGACACCGAGGTAGCCCCCCGCTTCGATGATGCCGGTGTGGCCGGAGAACTGCCCGGCGAACAGCAGGATCTCGGTCACCTCCAGGGTGAGGAACACGGCGAAGACGCCGGTGTTGACGAACGCGCTCCAACACAGCATGTAGGTGTTGAAGATGGCGAAGGCGAGGAGTATCCAGCCGAGGTCGTTGGACACCTGGGAGGCGTGCTTGGCGGTGGGAGCGACCAGCTCCACGTAGAGCGCCAGGCCGATCCAGAAGCCGCCGTAGGTCGAGAACGCGGTGGCCCGAACACGTTGCGGTTGCTGAACTCCCACATGCCGGCGAGCAGCTGGCACAGCCCGCCGTAGGCGAAGGCGTAGCCGATCCACGCCGAGGTGCCGTGGGTCCAGCCGGCGTTCTCGGCCGATATGAGGAACGTGGTGAGCGCGAAGGCGGCCAGCCCCAACGGCGCCGGGTCGGCCGGTGGGGGCGTGGACAGGACGCTGACCTCGCTCGGCCACACCCTCTGGGTGCTCTCGGTGGTGACGGACATGGTTGGTGCGCACTCCCCTCTCCCCGCCCGCGGCGGGGCTCAGATCCGATCCCGGGCCCGGAAGGTCCCCCCGGCCGGCGGCATCCACCGGGTGGACGCCGCGACCAGGCCAGCACAGCGGGAGTGCCGGCGCGGCCGCATCGGGCCGGCGTGCGCCGAAGTGCTCGTGGGCTGCGCCGAGCGGTCGCTGCCGATCGACCGGCGGTGCCGGTGGCCGGTAGCAGCTGCGGCGTGGCACACTCGCCCCGGTCGAGCAACGGGGGAGGTCGTTGAGCCCAACCGGGTGGATCCTCGTGGTCGCCGCCTCCGGCGGGGTTGCCGGGGTGGCCGCAGTGGCCCGCTACGCCGTCCGCGGCTCGCGCGGGCTGGTGACCGACGTCCAGCGGACCTCGCTGCGGGCGCTGCACACCGCCAACCTGGCCGCGCCGCACCTGCGCGCCGGGCTCACCGCCAACCACGCCGGCCGGGCCGCCCCCCACCTGAGGGCGCTCCTCGGCACCCCGGCGGTCGCGGTGGCCACCGAATGCGGGGTGGTTGGCACCGACGGCGTGGACGCGGAGCATGCCCTCCTGCTCGAGCCGGTCGTGGCTGCCGCCCTCGCCGGCGACGGACCCCGGGTGATCGGACCTGGCGCACTTGCGTGCCGCGCCGCCGGGACCTGCCCTCTCCAGGCGGGGGTGGTGGTGCCGCTCCGGGTCGACGGCAGGATCGTCGGGGCGCTGACTGCGCTCGACGGTTCCGCGCTCGCCGGGTTGCTGCGGCTCGCCTCGGAGGTCGCCTGTTTCGTCGCGACCCAGCTCGAGCTGGCCGAGCTCGACCGCTCCCGGGAGCGCGCTGCCCGGGCCGAGCTGCGCTTCCTGCGCGCTCAGATCTCCCCTCACTTCGTGTACATGTACAACGCGCTGACCGCCATCGAGTCCTACGTGCGGTCCGATCCGGACCGGGCGCGTGAGCTGCTCGTGGCGTTCGCGGAGTTCACCCGCTGCAGCTTCGCCCCGTTCCGTCAGACGACAACGGTCGCCGACGAGCTGCGCCTGGTGGAGCTCTACCTGGACCTGGCCCGGGCCCGGTTCGGGGACCGCTTCGGGGTGCGCCTGCGGGTCGCGCCGGAGGTACTGAGCGTCCGTCTCCCGTC
>JAJZWW010000112.1 GCA_021846485.1 Actinomycetes bacterium | reverse complement strand
AATACAACGAGAACAGGTTCTGATGTGACAGAAAGTGGCCGAGGCTCGATGTGGCTGCGGCTCCGTCTCCGGTCGCTCTCGGGGGAGCCACGCGTGGCTCGGAGCGCCGGCACGAGGACAGGGGTGAGACGTTGGGAAGGAAGGCTCAGGCCGAGGGCGGGTCAGCGTTGCTCGATGTGGTGGTAGCCGTCGTCGTGCTGCTCGTCGTGCTGCTGCCGGTGGCCGGCCTGATGCGAAACGCTGGCGGCGTGGTGGGCACAGAGCGCGCGACTGCCACTGCGGACGCGCTCGCCTCGGGGCAGATCGACCAGCTGCTGGCGAGCCAACCCGTGATGGCGACCAGCGGCACCTTCCCGCCTCCGGGGGTGACCGCAGGGGCCTTTCCTGCCAGTCCAACCGCGACGGCGGCCGTCGGGGGCGTGACATACGACATCTACGAGGCCGGCGGGTGGTGCGGCGTCACCGGATCGCCGCCGGGGGTCTCCGGTACAGGGGGCACCTACGTGGTCGTCGCCTATGTCACCTGGGGGACGGGCGCCAGCCACGCCCGCCTCACCTCGGAGATCCCCACGCCGCCCGGCTACAGCGGCCCGGAGTCGGCGTCCTGCCCGACCGGGCTGGCGAACCCATAGCCCACAGACCCATAGGAGGTGCAACCTATGCGAGTGCTACGTGAGACGCGTGCCCGGCGGCGAGCCGGATATGGGCACTGCCCGAGGGAGGAGGGCACGCTCATGGTGGAGATGCTGGTGGCTCTGCTCATCTTCTCGATCGTCATCTCCATGACCTACATGGTGATGTCCAACACCATCTCCTTCACGGCGTCGAGCACGCGACTTGGCGTCTCCGCGGAAAGCGCGCAGGTCGAGGTGTCGGACCTCGCACAGTTCATCTCCTCTGCGATCCTGCCAGCCGCAGCTTGCGATGCGGCTGGCAGCTCCTGCACTTCGTGGCCGTGCTCGGACACCGACGCCGACGGGTTGGCCGCGGAACAATCAGAGTCTTCTGCCGACGGCGACGAGTCTGCGATAGAGAACTCGGGCAGCACCAGCCTGGCTAAGCCCTTCAGCCTCACCTTCTGCGGCTACCCGATCGGCGGGAGCGGCCCTGCACAGTCCTACAGCGTCGGGGTCACCGGCTGCGCAGGCGGCTCCTCCCCAGGCGCCTTCTGCACTCTCCAGGTGAAGAACCTCACCATCTCCAAGGTCGTCGCGAGCATCCCGAAGGTGTGGTGTGACTCCGCCTGCCAGGCGGACGGAACCCCGGCGCCAGGTGGAACCCCCGCGTTCTTCACCTACTACGACGCCGACGGGCTGCAGTCCTTGGAAGCAGACACGACAGCCGAGAATGCGAACGGGGCACTGACACCCCCCGTCGCAGCGAGCACCTCCTCGAGCATCCAGGCGATCGGTCTCGACGTCACGGTGCTCGCGAACTCGAACCCGAACCTGCCGGTGAGCGCGAACGGCCAGCCGGGCACCACCATCAAGCAGCAGATCTGGCTGTCGAACGTGGCCAACGGGGAATGACTTCCATGACGAGAGCCGGATCAGGCAGCAGAATTGCGCGGGCAGCCCGCTTCTCCGGGAAGGAGGCGGGCCAGGCGGCGCTCATCATGGTGGTGATGGTGCTCCTTCTCCTAACTATCGTTCCCCTTGCCCTCACCAACCAGGCGGTCGGGCAGGCCTCCGTAACGGTGAACGCCGTGTGGGCCCGCCAGGCCCTCGACGCCGCCCACTCCGGCGTGGCCGACTACATTGACCACCTGAACACCACGGCGGGCTACGCGAGCAGCTACTGCTCGACCGGCGGCGGATGGAACTGCAACGGCGAGGTGGCCGACAGCTCCAACCCGGCGTTCGTCAACTCGCTCGATACCTCCTGCACGAGCGACGCGGCTAATGCCCTGGGGTGGGAGCTCCTGAGCGGCACGGCCTCCGGCCGCAACAGCGAGTTCCAGTACGTGGTGGACAACACGCACCTGAGCTCGGGCTCCGGGACCGTATTCGTGTACGCGACGGGTCGGGCGGGGGTGTCGGGGCACTACGTCTGCCGGAGCGTGAAGAGCGCCATCAGCGTCACCGGCACGGCTCCCATGCAGTACTCCTTCACCGGTGGGATAGTCGGCCCGTTCTCCCCGCCCACCGGGGCGACGAGCATGACCATCACCCTCACCGGCGCCTCCGGCGGGACGCTCCCTCCCTACCAGGCGGCAAATGGTGTCTGGATGCTGCCAGGGCAGCCGGGCCTCGGCGGGGTCGTCCAGGCGACCATCCCCCTCGACGCCTCCACCGCTTCTAACCCGAACTGCTCGAACCAACACGGAGGGTCGTCGCTCTCTCCGTGGTCCGGATACCCCTGCCCGGTGCTCGCTTCCGGCCAGGCGGAGTTCATGCTCGCGGTCGGTGCCGAGGGAGGGAGCTGCACTACGAGCGGCGTAAGCCCAGCCGAATCGCCCCCCGATGGCACTTCGGGGGACACAGACAACAGCAACTCCGGCAACGAGACCGACGGCGGCAACCCGCTCCGACTCGACGGCGGATGGAGCGCCCAGCACTACGAGGGCGGCTACGGCGGCGCGGGCAGCATCAACGGCTCCACTCCATCGAGCTGCGCGCCAAACGCGGGCACGGGCGGATCTGGCTCGGGCGGAGGCGGGGCGACCGTGCTGGTGGAGTGCACGAGCGGGTCGTGCGCTCCGTCGAACTTCGACGCGCAGACAGTGGTCGCCGTAGCGGGCGGCGGCGGCGGCGCCGGTGGTGCGGGATCGATCTGCCTCTCGTCTGGCTGTGGCACGGCCGGTACCGTTTACCCGCCAGCGGCCGAGACCGGTGGGAGCGGCGGCAACGCGGCCGGCGGCGCGTATTGCAACAACTTCGGAACGAGCGGGTACGGCATGTACGGCGAGTCCGGCACGCCGAACTGGTGGGGTGAGCAGGTCAACGGATACGGCCTCGGCGGGTGGTGCGGCAACGGTCTCGGTGGCGGAGGCGGAAGCCAGAACGGCGGCGACGCCGGAGGCGGCGCTGGCGGTGGTGGCGGCGCCGGGGGTGGCGGCTCCCGCGGGACCGCAGGCTCAGCCGGCAACTCATGGAGCCAGTCGAGCGTCCAGTACGGCTCCGGCGGGGCCGGGGGAGGATCCGGGTCGTCGATGGTGGCGAACGTCGCAAGCGGTGTCTCCATGTTCGCGGCGAGCAGCTTCGGCAACGGCCATGCGGCCATGATGTTCCAGAGCAATGCGCCCGTGCCTCCGCCGACAAGCCCCGGCTGGCCCAACGACCAGAACAGCATCGTTACCATTCCCGGCGGCATGCAGGTCCTCGGCTGCACCGCGGGCGCCAAGACTCTTGCAGTCCCATCGGGCTTCACCGGGACGATGCTCGTCTCCATGGCGGGCGGCTCGGGCGCCGCCGGAGACGGCGAGGTTCCCGGCGGGCCGGGAGCTAGCCTGGCCACCGAGTACCCGGTGGCGGGCGGGCTGGTGAGCGGGCATTCACATATCACATTGAACGTCGGCTGTCAGGGGGACTACAACCTCGGCGGCCAGAGCAGTGGTGGCGGGTCGAGCTACGCGCCCGGTGGAACTGGCGCGGACAACGCCGACGGAGACAGCGGCTATTCCGGGGGCGGAGGGGGAGGTGCCACGGCGGTCTGCCTCGGGCAGCACCCCTGCAACAATTCGCCTGCCCCTCCCCTGCTGGCCGTGGCTGGCGGCGGCGGCGGCGGAGGCGGCTACTACCCGGGTTACCCGGCCTACTCGGGAGCGCCCGGTGGCACCTGCCAGTCGAAAGACGCGACGAGCGCCTCACTAGCCTATGGGGGATCGGGTGGCGCAGCCGGCTCCGGCTCGGGCTCCGGCTTTACGACGTCATCACCCGCGGGGACCGGTTGGCCAGGCGGAGGTGGCCAGGGAAGCTCGTCGGTTCCGGGGGGCGCCGGTGGCGGCTCCTCGTCAGGAAGCGGCGGCACATATACCGGCGGGGGCCCCAATGCCTCGAGTACTGACAATGGGTCTGCGTCCAGCGGGGCGAGCGGTGGCAACGGGGGCGACGACGTAAACGACAACTTCTGCGGCCACCAGGACGGCGGCGGCGGCGGGGGAGGCTACACCGGCGGTGGGGGAGGCGCAGCCTCGCAGCTCAACACCGCGGGCAATGTGGGGGGGGGGGGGGGGGGCGGGTCGTCGTGGGTGAGCAACCAGATCACCGGCACGTCAGGAGCTTATGGATTCGGGCCTCCCAACACCGGGGACGGCTACGCGGAGGTCTCCTTCGTTCCCTCTGCTACCTGCGGGTTCGCCTGCAACGCCTGGTCATCGCCTGGCAAGGTCGACAGCGGTAAGCAGCTCAACGCGGTGTCGTGCCCGACCTACAAGTTCTGCATGGCGGTCGACAACAGCGGCAACTGGCTTACCTACGACACCGGGGAGTGGTCAGCCCCGCAGCCATTCGTCAGTTCGAGCGACCAGACCATGCTCTCGGTGTCGTGCACCTCCGCGAGCTTCTGTGTCGCGGTCGGTAACAGCGGCTACGCGTACTACTACAACGGCACCTCGTTCGCGACTACCAGCCCCGGCGGCGACATCGACGGCGGTAACCAGCTCGAGTCGGTGTCGTGCACTTCCACGAGCTTCTGCATGGCGGTCGACAACAACGGCAACTGGCTCACCTGGAACGGCTCGGTATGGTCATCGCCGGCACAGTTCTTCTCGGGTGCCCAGACCATGCTCTCGGTGTCGTGCACCTCCGCGAGCTTCTGTGTCGCGGTCGGTAACAGCGGTTACGCGTACTACTACAACGGCACCTCGTGGTCCGCGACTACCAGCCCCGGCGGCGACATCGACGGCGGTAACCAGCTCGAGTCGGTGTCGTGCACTTCCACGAGCTTCTGCATGGCGGTCGACAACAACGGCAACTGGCTAGCCTGGAACGGCTCGGGATGGTCGTCGCCGGCACAGTTCGTCACTTCGAACGACCAGACCATGCTCTCGGTGTCGTGTACCTCCACGACCTTCTGTATGGCCGTCGGCAACGGCGGGTATGCGTACACGTACAACGGCGCGGTGTCCCCTCCGGCTTGGTCCTCGGACTGGGTGGACAACGGCGCCAGCACGAACACCAGCAACCATACGGTCGAGTCGGTTTCGTGCGCCACATCGAGCGAGTTCTGCGCGGCGGTCGACGATCGCGGCGACGCGCTCAGCTTCGGCGCAGTCGCGCTCACACTCCCGCCGCTGTTCGGCGCGGCCGTTCCTGCAGTAGCGGTCCCATCCTACGCACAGAGCGCGACCATCATGGCCGTGGGCGGCCAGGGTGGCCCGGGGGGCTCCTTCGGCGGCTTCCCAGGCAGCAGCGGCACCTTCCACAACAACGTGCAGTTCTACGTCGGGCCCACCGAGGAGCAGGGAGGCGCCGGCGGCCAGGGCGGAGTCGCCGTCGGAACGATCGACGTGGCCGGGGTGGCGGCCTTGTATGTCTGCGCGGGCGGGCCAGGCGGGCCGGGCCTGACTGACGCATCGGGCACGGGGAGCTCAGGAGCAGGAGCAGGAGGATCGGGCGGGTTCAGCTCCGTTGGAGGCTCGTATTCGGGGATCGCGGGCCATAGCGCGAGCGGTGGCGTCGCCTCCGGCGGCGGAGGAGGAGGGGCGGCGACCGTCGTGGCACCGAGCAGTTGCACCTCAGCGTCATCCCCCTTTGCCGTCGGCGGCGGTGGAGGCGGCGGTGGAGGCGGGGGCGGGTCGAGTGGCGCAGCTGGCGGAGCGGGCACTTCGCTGAGCGGTGCCCAAGCGGTGCCCGGGGTCGCAGGCGTCGGTCGCTCGTACTACAGCGGCGCTTTCGGCACGGACGATACCGGGGGTTACGGCGGTGGCGGGGGCGGGGCGTCGCCGGGGGCTTCTGGCGGGGTCGCGGCGTCCCAGGCGGGCGGCACCGGCGGGGTGGCCGGCGCCGGTTCTGTGATGGCGGGTGCGGCCGATGTCGCCTACGGAGCGAACGGGCAGGGGCCGGAGCTCTGGCCATGGCCGGCCGGGATGCAGAACACTTTGAACAACCAGCGCATCAGCGATGACCTGGGCGGTCAAGCTGTGATATGCGCTTCCTGCAACTCCCAGGGCACGGGCGGCCTCGCGAACGGTTACGCCACGCTCACCTGGTGGGTGTACTCGGTGGCTGCCGGCTCCACGAAGATCGAGAGCGTGGTGGTGCTTCCTGCGAAGCCGGGGAGCACGACATGGTGAGCAGCGCGGGCCTCACGTCAGGGGACAGCTCGGAGGACGGGGGAGAGCTTCGCGACCTGGTGATAGGGATCTCCCCCTTCACCAGGCCCGACGCGAGGTTGGTGGCGGCGCTCGTGCGCTCGGGAGCGCTCGGGGTGCTCGACCTCGGGCATGACGAGGCGGCAGCCAGGCGTGCCCTGGCTGACCTCGGCGAGCTCGTCTCCGCGCCCTTCGGGGTGAGGGTGTCCCCGGGCTGCCCGCTCGGGCCTGGCGACATGCCCGAGCTTGCTCGGACGGTCGTGGTCGTGGGGCGGCAGGGAGGCGGGGAGGCAGTCGGGGAGAGCGTGGGCGGGTGGTCGCCAGGCGGGAGGCGAGTCCTCGCAGAGGTGCGCTCCGTGACAGATGTGAGGCCGGCACTCGCTGCTGGGGCATCAGGCCTGCTCGTGCGCGGCAACGAGTCGGGTGGCCTCGTAGGGGAGGAGACGGCGTTCGTGCTCCTGCAGCGGATCGTCGCTGAGCTCGGCGCGAAGACGGGTGAGGTGCCGCTCTTCGTGGCAGGGGGGATCGGGCCCCACAGCGCGGCAGCGGCGATTGCCGGGGGCGCCTCGGGGGTCGTGCTCGACTCCCAGCTCGCCCTCGTGCGCGAGTCGAGCCTTCCGGACCCGCTGAAGGCAGCCCTGCGGGCAATGGACGGGAGCGAGACGGCGGTAGTCGGATCGCATCGCGTCTACGTGCGTCCGGGCACCCTGGCCGCTTCCTTGCCCGTGCCGGCATCCTGCGAGGAGGTGGCGTCCCTCCTCGGCGCAGACGATCTTGCCACCGGGCTGCTCGCGGCCGGCCAGGACGCCGCACTGGCCGCTCCCCTGGCGGCGCGCTGGCCCACGGCCTCTGCCCTGGTGCGGGGCATGCGCCGGCAGATCGCGGCGCACCTCGGCGCGGCATCGCGCCGGCCGGGCCTGCTCGGCCCGGGATCGCGCCTGGCAGCCTCCCACGGGATCCGCTACCCGATCGCCCAGGGGCCGATGACCCGCGTGAGCGACCGGGCTGCCTTCGCCAGGGCAGTCGGGGAGGGAGGCGGGCTGCCGTTCCTCGCGCTCGCGCTCATGGACGGCGCCGAGGCGCGCGCCCTACTACTGGAGACGAAGGATGCAATGGGCGGCATGCCCTTCGGTGCGGGGATCCTGGGGTTCGTCCCCCGCGAGGTCCGAGCGGCGCAGATGGAGGCTCTCCTCGACGCCCGTCCACCGGTCGCCCTGGTGGCAGGCGGCCGGCCCTCCCAGGCCCGTCCCTTGGAGGAGGCGGGGATCGCGACCTACCTGCACGTCCCGTCTCCGGGTCTCCTGGACATGTTCCTCGGCGAGGGCGCCAGGAGGTTCGTGTTCGAGGGCCGCGAATGTGGCGGCCACGTGGGGCCGCGCTCGAGCTTCGCCCTATGGGACGCCCAAGTCGAGAGGATCCTCGCCTTGGGGCTGGCCGCCGAGGTGAGCGTCCTCTTCGCCGGGGGCATCCACGACGCGCGCTCGGCAGCGATGGTCGGCGCCCTCTCCGCAACCCTCGTGGAGGCACGTGCCGCGGTGGGGGTGCTGATGGGCACCTCCTACCTCTTCACCGAGGAGGCGGTGCGCACGGGCGCCGTGCTCCCCGGCTACCAGGAGGTGGCGCTCTCCTGCGAGGACACCGTGCTGCTGGAGACATCCCCAGGCCATGCCACGCGCTGCGCGGGGACACCTTATGTCGACGCGTTCGGAGACGCGCGCGAGCGCATGGAGGCTGCAGGCACCGACCAGTCCGAGATGTGGGCGGCGCTCGAGCTGTTGAACCTCGGGCGGCTGCGCATTGCCTCCAAGGGACTCGCCCGCGTGGCGCGCGATGGCGACCGGCTGGTCGAGGTCTCCCCCGAGGAACAGCTCGAACAGGGCATGTTCATGCTCGGGCAGGTGGCTGCCCTACGGCGTTCCACCACCACCGTCGCGCAGCTCCACCACGAGGTGAGCGCAGGCTCGGAGGACTATCTCGCGTCGCTCTCCCCCGTCGCAGAGCGCATCGCTTCGGGTCTGTCCCGGAGCACCGCCACGCCACGCGGGGGCCAGCGGCCTGCGCATACCGGGCAGGCATACGCCGCGGGCGGCGCCTCCGGCAGTGCCTCCGACGGCATAGCGGTCGTCGGGATCGCATGCGTGTTCCCCGGGGCGCCCGACTCCGCCGCCTACTGGGCCAACGTGCTCGGCGCGCGCGACTCGGTGGGCGAGGTGCCGCCCGAGCGCTTCGACGTCGAGCGCTACTACGACCCCGGCTCCTTCGTGTCGGGAGCGGGGAGGAAGACGCCGTCCAAGTGGGGTGGCTTCCTGCCTGGAGTCGGCTTCGACGCCCTCGGGTACGGAATCCCGCCCCGTTCGCTGTCCTCCATCGAGCCGGTGC
>JAJZWW010000111.1 GCA_021846485.1 Actinomycetes bacterium | reverse complement strand
GGCGTCCTGGGTCTCGAGCTGCCTACGATCGGCTTCACACTGCAAGCGTCGAGCAGTCCTCACCCCTGGAGACATCCCCCTTCATGCGCCTTCCGGCCCGCCGCACCCACCCAGCCCCCCACGCGCTGGCCCCAGCCGACAGCAAGCCCTGCCGCCGCCGGGAGAGGCGCGCAGGTCGGTGGCGGACGGCCCTGGCCGGGGCGGTAGCGCTGGTCGCCTGCGTCACGCTCGCCACGCCGGGACAGGCGAACGCGACGAGCACCGGAGGGGACTCGCCCGCAGGCTTCTACTTCGCCACGGACAGCACGGGGGTGCCCGTTGCCACCCGTGGCCTGGCGACCACGCCGGCGGTCGGGGGAGGCTACGGGGGCTACACCGGGATGGCCGGGGACTGGGCCCGCTCCGCGGGATGCGGCTCCTACCCCCTGGCATGGTCGGCGGCTGACGCCGCCGCCGCCAATCGCGACGCGACGACTTACCACACCGGCGTGGGCGCCGGCGCCTACTGGTTCATGGGCGGCCCCGGCGTCGATCCCCACTACAACGGCACCGCCGCCGAGGCGGCCGCTTGGGGCCGGCAGGCGGGATGGGCGCTGAGCGCGATCCGCCCGCTCACCCTCGACCAGCCGGTGCTGTGGATGGACGTCGAGCTGCCCGGCAGCACGGTCTTCGACCCGGTCACCGACAACGGGTGGACCAAGGTGTACCGCAGCGCCTGCGACGCCCAGCCGAGCGGGGCGCGCGTGACCCCGGCCCTCGCGCGCGCCGAGATCTACGGCTTCGCCTACGCCCTGGAAGCCCGCTCCGGCCTTGCCGCCGGCGTCTACTCCGACCCCGCCTTCTGGGCGGCGATCTTCGGGACCGGCCCGGCGGCCCGGCTGAGCGGGATCTACGAGTGGACCGCCAACGACCAGACCGCCGCCCTGACCCGCCCCCCCAGCGGCTGGTGCCGGCCGGGCCTCCAGGCCTGCGCCAGGTTCTTCGGGGGGGTCACCGCCTCGAGCCGCTTCGCCGTCGCCTGGCAATGGAGCGGCGGGGAAGGGACCGCGAACGGGATCGGGGACTTCGACACCGTCGAGCAGCCCCGCATGGCCGCCGCCGGCGGCCGACCTCCCCCCGGGGAGCCGGCGACGGCCGGGGTCGGCGCCACTGCGACCGGGTACCTCGAGGTCACCTCCGCAGGCGGGGTCTACAACTTCCATACCCCCTGGTACGGGTCGGCGGCCGGCCGAGAGCTGACCTCCCCGGTCGTGGGTATGGCCGTCGACCAGGCAACCGGCGGCTACTGGCTGGTCACCGCCGCGGGAAACGTCTACAACTTCCACGCGCCCTGGTACGGCTCGGCGGCCGGACGGCACCCGACCTCCCGGGTCACGGCGATCGTGGCGACCACGACTGGGTACCTGCTCGCCACCGCCCATGGCAACGTGTACGGCTTCCACACCGCCTGGCACGGCTCGGAGGCCGGCGGTCGGCTCCGGGCGCCGGTCACCGGCATCGCCGCCGACCTGGCCACTGGCGGCTACTGGCTGGTCACCGCCGCCGGTCAGATCTACGGCTTCGACGCCCCCCTCCACGGATCGCCGGCCGGGCTCTCCCTGGCTCCCGTAGTCGGTATGGCCGCGACCCGCACCGGCTACCTCGTGGCCTCCGCGGCAGGCAACGTCTACGACTTCCACACCCCGTTCCACGGGTCGGATGCCCGCTCGACCCTCGCTTCCCCGGTCGTCGGGGTGGCCGTCGCCCCAGGCGCGGCGGGGGGTTACTGGCTCGCCGCCGGCGACGGGATGCTCAGTGGCTTCGACACCCCGGTATACGGCCGGGCTCACACCTCGGACGGTGGCGGCTGACCCCCCTGGTGCTCGACGTGGTGGCCGACGACCTCGGGCCTCGCAGGATCGGATGGTCGAGTCCCGGCGAGTGCTCCCACGGGGGGCGCCTTGCGCCACCCCGACGGTCCCCCTAGGCTGATATATTATTGGAGCCGGGCAGGGACCCGGCTATCTAGGGGGAGGTTCCCATGGACCGCGAAGACGCCAGGGCGGGGACGCTCGACGCCTACCCGCGCCGCACCTTCCTGCGCCAGGCGGTGGGAGGCGCGGCGGTGGTCGGCGCGGGCAGCCTGCTCGCCGCCTGTGGGTCGTCCACCCCGGCGGCCACCAGTCAGTCGGGCACGGGATCGACCTCGACGTCGGGCACGGCGTCGTCGGGCAAGCCGAAGAAGGGTGGCACGCTCACCCTCGCGAGCACTGGAGGTAGCTCGTCGGACACCCTCGACGCCAACGCCTGCGTCAACTCGGTCGACTTCGCCCGGGCCCCCCAGCTCTACGACACGCTGATGGAGGTCGACCAGGACAACAAGGTGTACCCCCACCTGGCCGAGGAGGTGACCCCCAACTCCGACGCCACCGCCTGGACGATCCGGCTCCGCAAGGGAATCGAGTTCCACGACGGCAAGCCGTTGACCGTCGACGACGTGCTCTACACGTTCAACCGGATCATCACCAACAAGTTCTCGGGCTCGGCGGTCATCGTGTACATGGACCTGAAGGCCGCCAAGAGGCTCGACGCCTACACAGTGCGCATCCCGATGACCCAGGGCTACTCGATCCTCCCCGTGGCGCTGATCGGCAACGGGGAGATGAGCATCGTCCCGGTGGGCTACGACCCCAAGCACCCGGTCGGCACCGGGCCTTTCGTGTACAAGTCGTTCACCCCGGGGCAGCAGAGCGTCTTCACCCGCAACGACAACTACTTCCTGAGCGGCCAGCCGTACCTCGACGAGGTGGTGATCGTCGACTACTCCGACCAGGCGTCGGCGATCAATGCCCTGCTCTCCGGGCAGGCCACCTGCGTCGACCAGCTGGCGTTCTCGAGCGTCGCCACGGTAAAAGGAGGCAGCAAGGTCGCCAACGTGTGGCCGGGGCCCGGCTGGGTCCCCTTCACCATGCGCCTCGACCAGGCGCCGTTCAACGACCCCGACGTGCGGATGGCGATGCGCCTGGTGGTCGACCGCCCGCAGATGCAGAAGATCGTCTACGGCGGTGACGGCTTCCTCGGCAACGACGTGTTCGGGATCAGCTACCCCGACTACGACAGTGCCCTCCCCCAGCGCCACCAGGACATCCCCAAAGCCAAGTACCTGCTGAAGAAGTCCGGGCACGAGGGGCTCACCGTGCAGCTGGTCACCTCCGACATCGCCACCGGCGCGATCGAGGCGGCGACGGTCTTGAAGCAGCAGGCGTCGGCCGCGGGGATCACCATCAACCTCAACACGGTGACGAGCACCACGTTCTTCGGGCCCAACTACTTGAAGTGGACCTTCGCCCAGGACTGGTGGAGCGGCTACCCCTACCTCCGACAAGCCGGCTACTCGATGGTCCCCGGCGCCCCGTGGGACGAGACCCACTGGGACACCAGCCCCTACGGCCCCAAGTACCTGAGCCTGTACAAGCAGGCCCTCGGCCAGCCGGACACCGCCAAGCAGACCGCCATCGTCCACGAGATGATGACCATGGACTACGACTACGGCGGCTACATCATCCCCGACTTCAACCCGATCATCGTCGGTCAGTCCCCGTCCATGAAAGGCGTGATCTCCCAGAAGACCGGAGGCCCCTGGATCGAGTACCGCTTCCGCGACTACTGGCTCGACTGATCCCGCCCGGTCCGGCCTCGATGATCCAGCCCTGGCAGGTCAGGGCAGGCGCGACGCCTCGATCTGGTCGAAGTCCCCGACCCCGTTGCGGACACCCCCCCCGCCGCTCCACTGCCAGATCGCCGCGTCGGGGCTGGCGGGCCCGACACCCCCGAAGAACCGGGCGCAGGTCGTTGTCCCGGGTAGGCACCAGGCGCTCGGCCGGCGCCCGAGGGAGGAGGTGGCGCCGGTGTAGGTCCACTCGAGCAGCCCGTGGACGACCGCCTGCGGGCCGGCCCCGAAGATCGCCGGCCAGACGAGCGGCGAGGAGTACACGCCGACCTCGAGGCCGGAGTGGGCTCGCACGTAGCCGGCGAAGCCGGCGAGCTCGGCGCGGTCGAGCGTCGCGGGGACCTGGCCGACGGGGCGGGCACTGCACGCCGAGGCGTACGCCACGTTCCACCCGTTGTCGGCGACCGGGCCGAAGGCGGTGGAGCCGGGGAGCTCGACGTCCATCCACAGCGCCGCCACGTCGAGGCGCCGCCCGGCGAGGTCCTGCAGCGCCCGGCGCGCCTGGTCGGCCCCCCAGGCGGACGCCTCGGCGGCCGTGGCGTCGTAGTGCGGGTCGACTCCGGGGCCGCCCATGAACCAGTACGCCCCGGTCCCGACACCCTGGTGGTAGCGCTCGAAGTCGGTGCTGGCGGCGGCCGCGTCGGCCGGGGACCAGGCCAGGCGGTACGGGCCGCAGCCTTGCCAGAGGGCCCAGTCGCCGAGCATCCCGAAGTACCCGCCGTAGGCACCGCCGACGGCCGGCTCCCGGTACGGGGCGCCGCCCGGTAGCGCCACGACCGAGCTGTCGGTGCCCAGCCAGTACCCGACGTTGCTCCCCATCCCGGAGGCCCCCGGGGGAGGCGACGGGCCGACGGCGAGCAGCGCAGCCAGAACGAGGGAGCGAAGGACCATCGGACGAGGGACGCCCCGGGGGCCTCGGAGGTTCCCGGGCACCGGCGGCCCCGCGGTCGCCGCCAGGTCGGCCGGGACTCCGGTCAGTAGGCGCCCCGCCGGGCGAGGACGCTGGCCGGGGTGTGCCAGAGGATGCGCAGGTCCCACCAGAGCGACCAGGACGCGACGTAGGAGTAGTCGAGCCGGCGCAGCTCGGAGAACGGCAGGTCATTGCGCCCGGAGATCTGCCACAGCCCGGTGATACCAGGGCGCACGTCGTAGCGGCGGGCGGCCCAGCCGTCGATGCCCGCCGACTCGAGCTCGATGAACGGCCGCGGGCCGACGAGGCTCATGTCGCCGGCGAGCACGTTGAACAGCTGGGGGAGCTCGTCGAGGCTGGTGCGGCGCAGGAATGACCCGACAGGCGTGACCCGGGGGTCGCTCCGAACCTTGAACAGCGGGCCGTCCACCTCGTTGTCCTCCGCCAGCCCGGCGCGCTCGCTCTCGGCCTCCTGGCGCATCGTGCGGAACTTGCAGATCCGGAAGCTGCGCCCGGCCCGGCCTGTTCGGGCCTGGCGGAACAGGACCGGACCGGGGGAGGTGAGCCTCACCGCCACGGCGACGCCGAGCATCAGCGGGCTGAGCACCACCACCAGCAATACAGCCCCAACCAGGTCGAGGGTCCGCTTGGCCGCCCGGGAGGCCGGCCCGAGAGCGGGCGGGGCCACGTCGACCACTGGCAGGCCGGCAAGGTCGTCGACCCGGGAGCGCACGGTGAGCAGGTCGAACATTCGGGGCACGACCGACACCTGCACCCGCCCCGAAAGGGCCCTGAGCGACTCGGCGACGCTGGCCTCGTTGACCGGGGAGAAAGCGACCACGACGTGATCGACGTCGTGGAGCTCGACCAGGGCGGGAACGTCGGCCAGCCCGCCGAGCAGCGGGGCGCCGGCGTCGGCGGAGAGCTCGGCGTGGGTCTCGTTGTCATCTACGCAGCCAACGACGAGCATCCCGGGCTCGGCTGCAATGCGGCCCACGACGTGGCCCGCGACCACCCCGGAGCCGACCACGAGCACCCGCGAGCCGCGGGCGCTCCGGGCGACCCGCCGGGCACCCATCCGGGCCGCGGGCACCGCCACGAAAGCAAGGACCCCGGCGAGCACGACGCAGCGGGTCGCGGGGCGCGGCAAGCCGACGAGCTCGTGGAGGGGACGGCCGGCGACGACCACCACGAGGGTGGCGACGATCAGGGCGTGGAGCAGCTGGGGGAGGTCGGGGAAGGTAGAGCCGGCGAGGCGGCGCTGGCTGCGCTGGTAGAGGCCGTAGCCGGCCATGGTCATTAGGTAGACCGGCAGGTAGGCGAGGCAGGCGAGCAGGTCGTCACGTCGGGCGGGACCCGAGCTGGGGTAGGCGAGCTGGGCGCAAGCCAACGCTGCGGCGAGGGCGGCGACGTCGGCGGGCATCACGAAGCGCAGGACGCTCGCCCGGCGGCGGGACCAAGGGGCTGTCGTGCTCAACGGCCCGAGCAACTGCGGCCACTCTGCGTAGTCCGGCGACCCCAGAACCTGCGTAGGTAGCGCCGTCACAACCCCTCCTCCTCGAACACTGTGCGTGGATCATACCCGGGTGCCTCCGCGCCCACCATGGACACGATCACACCGGAAGAGCGAGAAAGTCCTGTTCACGGACATGACCGGAGCTCGGCTCCCGACGCAGAGGGAGACAGTTCACGTGCCTAGAGTGGTCTTCTGGTCGCACTTACAGCGCGCCAACAAACGCTCTCCGCAGCCACTGCGGGTAGCGACCCGTACGATCCTCCGGAGACACCGAGAAGGAACCTGAAGGAACTTGCCTACTGGACCTCTTCACCAGCCCTCACCTCGGGGTTCGGGTACGAAACACTCCAGCAGGCAAGTTTCTCCTCGGTAGCGTCGGGTGCGAGCCACCGCAACTCCCCATGACCCTCGCCGAAGACCTTCTCCGCCACGCCCGCGACCGACCCCACGCCCAGGCCGCCTCCGACCCGACCCGGACCCTCGACTGGGAGGGCCTGCGAGCCGAGGTCGAGGCCGTCGCCGCCGGCCTGGGTTCCCGAGGGCTCGGCCCCGGGGACCGGATCGGGGTCCACCTGCCCAACTCGCTCGACTTCCTGGTCGTGGCCCTGGCGGCCGGATGGTCGGGCGCCACCTTCGTCGCCCTCGACGCCACCAGCCCGCCGGCTCGGACCGCCGCACTGGTGGCCGACTCCCGGCCAACGCTCGTCGTCACCACCAGCGACCCCGAAGGCGCCGGCCTCGGGGCGGTCGCCACGGCCCGCCCGGCCGACCTGTGCCTCTCCGGGCGGCCGGTACCCAGACCGCTAGCCTCCGACGCGCCCGCCTACCTCGTGTACACCTCGGGCACCACCGGATCCCCGAAGGGAGTGGTGATCGGCCGCCCGGCGCTCGACACGTCGCTCTCGGCGATGAACGGGATCATCGGGCTCGGCCCGCAGACCCGCTCGATGTGCGTCTCGCCGTTCCACTTCGACGGCTCCTACGCCACCCTGTTCGGCACCGTGCACGCCGGCGGGCTGGTGACCATCCCGGCCCGGGACGAGGTGATGTTCCCCCGCGCCTTTGTTCGCTGGCTGCGGACCAACGAGGTCGACACCACCGGGTTCTCGCCCACCTACCTCCGCCTGCTCGCCGCCGACGGCGCCATTGCGTCCCTGGGCGCCGGCAGCCTGCGGGTACTCGGGCTGGGGGGCGAGCCGCTCGTCGCCGCCGACGTCCTGGGCCTGCTCGAGGCCGCGCCGCAGCTGCGGGTGTACAACCGCTACGGGCCGACCGAGGCGACGATCGCGGTGACCCACCACCGGCTCCGGCCGGAGGAGCTGGAGGCGGACCAGCCGGTCCCCCTCGGGTCGCCACACCCCGGGACGAGCTTCCACGTCCTCGGAAAGGACCATCGGCCACTGCCGCCCGGCAGCCCAGGCGAGCTGTGGATAGGCGGGGCGCAGCTGATGGACGGCTACTGGGACGGGCAGCGGGCCGACGCCCGGATGCTGCGCGCCGGCGTGGTCCCCGGGTGCGTCGCGTACCCCACCGGCGACCTCGTCCGCCCCGACGGGGCAGGCGTGCTCACCTGGCTCGGTCGCACCGACGACGTGATCAAGCGCCGGGGGGTGCGGATCTCGCTGGCCGAGGTGAGCTCCGCTTTGAGGCAGGTGGACGGGGTCGAGGCGGGGGTCGCCCTAGCCCACGGGGAAGGGCCCGGCACCCGGATCGCCGCCTTCGTCGTCGCCTCGGGGGGGGCCGAGACCGTCCGCTCCGGTCTGGCCGCCCGGCTACCCGAGGCGATGTTGCCGGACCGGGTAGTGGTGGTGGACCACCTGCCAGTCGGCAGCTCGGGCAAGCTCGACCGCGCTGCACTGCTCCGCCGCGCCGGCCTGGAGGGCTGAACCGGTCCCCGATCGCCGAGCTGGCACCCGACGGCATGCCGCTGTCGAGCCCCACCTGGCCCCGGGGCGCCCGGTCGGCCGCGCGGAGAGCACCGGATCCCGGGTGGTGAGCGTGCAGGGGGACCGCCCCCGACCACCGATCCCTCCCCGCGGTCATCCACGCCGCCGGGGATACGATCCGGGTCGGCTAGGACGCGTCGGAGGCCGCCGCCGGCCGGGGTGGGGAGTGCGCCGGGATCGGGACATGCGGGAAGGAGGGAAGGAAGAACGATGGACGAGGTGATCCGGGAGGTGCTCTCCCGCTACGGGCAGCTGGCGGTGGACGCAGCCGACGTCGGTGACGACGACGACTTGTACCGAGCCGGACTGACCTCCCACGCCTGCGTGTCGGTGATGCTGGCACTGGAGGACCGCCTCGGCGTGGAGCTGCCCGACGAAGCGCTCACCCGGGCGACGTTCGCCTCGGTCGGCTCGATCCGCGCCGCCCTGGCCTCCGCCGGCGCGCACCTCTACTAGCAGAAGTGGGGGCTCCGTGAACTGTGAGCGCTCAGGTGTCGATTCCGTACCCTTTGCGCTCACGGTTCGCCCACGGGCCCTCCAGGAGACTCCGGCCCGGCCCCGCCGGCGGCCCCGGCG
>JAJZWW010000110.1 GCA_021846485.1 Actinomycetes bacterium | reverse complement strand
TGAGCGCAAACGGCCAGGCCACTTACCAGCTCATGCGGACCTCTTGGCGGCGGCGGTCTTGGCAGACGACCGCACGGTGGGTGCCGTGCGAGTAGCTCGGTCTGCCTTCGTGGTGCTCGCGGCGGCAGACGCCCGCGGTCGGGCGTTCCCAGCAGCGCTGGTGGTCGCGGTCGGCGCCTTCGCTGACTCTCGACGAGGCGCCCGCTTGTGGGCCACTACGAGCGTGCCGCCCACCACGTCGAGCAGGCGCAACAGCGTCGGCAGGGACGGAGTGACCTGCGCTGACTCGATACGCGACAAATCGGCCTGGTCAATCCCGGCCCGCTTGGCAACTTCGCGCTGCGACAGACCGGCTGCTGTGCGCAGCTCGGCCAGGTGCGAGGCCACCTGGCGCGCCTCGTAAACCGCGGCGAACTCCTCGAACTGGCGGCGAGCCTCGTGGCTCAACCCGCCTAGCAGCTGGTCTCGGACATCCTCGTGGCGTAGCGTCGGCACCTCGCTCCTCCCTAAGCAGACATACCCAACCGACCGCTTCGGTGATGGGCTTTATCCCATCACCCTACACCCGGCGCACGGGGGCGGAGTCACCGGCGGGGTACCTTCCGTCTGGCCGCCGCCTGCTCGGTCCGCCACTCCGCGAGCAGCTTGCGGGCGGCCTGGATGGCCCGAGGCTGGGCCTTGGGAGAGGCTCCCTTGTCCAGGCCCGACAGGAGCAAGACCACCCGGTCGCCGTAGAAGGTGCAGAACACCCGGAGCAGAATCCCTGCCCCCGACGGACCAGCCAAGTCGGGGTACGCAGCGAGATCGGCGCCGAACACCTGAGCCAGCTCCGCCGCGTCGTGATCAATACGCAGCTCGAATAGACCCTGGCCGAGCGGCTTCACATAGCCCGACTGCTCGATATCCTTGCCTTGCACGACCAGGGCGAACTCGACGAAGGCCAGCCAGGCCACCCGCTTGGGCTCCGGCAGCTTCTTGACCCATTCGAGGACTGGTGACGCTCCGCTGCCAGTGACGTAGTACTCCACCTTCCACCTGCTCGTCCGACGCTGGGGCGAGCCGGCCCCCTGGGAGCTGCGCTTGGAAACCATGTCCGTCCATGCTGACATCGTCCCGGGACCACTACGAGGACCGCTCTGTCATCAGCAACCGGCGAGAGGGCGACGAACGCCACAATCACCACGGTGGTGGTCGGCGCGCCTGCTCACGAAGGTGCCGCTGTGATCGGGATCAGCCACCACCGCACAGAGGGTGGGGCCGGCCGCGCCGTTTGAATCGCGAGCCAGCACCCACGATATAGCCGCCATCGCAGAAAGGCCGGCCCGAATGACAGCGCAGCGCGAGCAGGACCACACACTGGCCACGAGGCCGACCGTCTCGCCCGCGACTGGGCTCAGGTCCCACGCGCCGCTGGCGACCCAGTCTCAGGGCGCCACATGGGCGAGATGGGCGAGGAGTTGGTCGATGAGCAGTTCCTCGTGGATGGCGACGCCTTGGTCCTGCATTGCTTCAGACAGCCGATGGTCCCAATGGGCAGTGGAAGGTCTGCCCATGAGGGGGACCGCGTCGACAGCGCCGTCCTTGACCGCAACAGCGTACGTCTGGTTGTCGAACAACCAGGTGCTACAGCCGATCCGATCGATGATTCGGTTGGCGATGGCAATGCCGGGCCAGTCGAAGTCGCCCCGGTAGGCGATCCGAGCGCCGCTCTCAACAAGTTGGCTCAGCAGGTCGATGGTGACCGTGGCCGGGTTCCCGGCGGTGCAGACGATGGCAGCAGACAGATCTCGATCGAGCGCCGCTTCGAGGATCCTCGGGTTCTCGCACACGTGCACGACACCGCCTGGGATGCGGATCTTCGATGCGCCGAGGTCCCGGGCGGTGAGGTGCGTGGGAAGCCGAGCGTCGGCGCGCTCACATAGCTGTCGCGCCACGAGGTTGGTCGGCTCGGGACGCAGGTTCGCGACGAGAACCGTCGCCGAGATGCTGTCGCAGACCACCCCTACCGATGCCCACAGCGCCCGACGCTCGGCGGCGGTGCGCGGATAAGGGGAACCGGTGGCAGCGGCCGCACCCCGCAGCACGAGCGCGCTGAGCCGGTGTCCGTCGTCGAGCGCGTGGGCCCCTCGGGCGCCGCCGTAGCGGGCCGCCAGCTCTCCGCGACCGATAGGTTCGCCGCCAGAGAGCGGAAGTGCCGCCAGGCATGACGCGGCGGCCGTCAGGAGCGCCTCCCCCTTCGTGGAGCTGCGCGCCAGAAGGCCGCTCTTGGTGACGTCTTCCAGCCACGCATCGACCCACGGCGGCAGACCGTCGTCGCGCTGGAGCACTTCGCGTGCCGCCTCGCTGGCGTCCGCTGCACGCTTTCGCCGCGTCTCGGCGTGGGTTCGAGTGGCCTCGGTCCAGCGCCACCGAGTGGGGGGTCCAAGCCGGGTTGCGGTGACCGTGCAGGTGAGGGTGACGAAGCCTTCGCGGCACAAGGTGACCGCCGCGGACCACGCCGCGTCGGTTGCGCCGTAGTGCTCCACGATGGTTCTCCAGCGGCGGGTTTGCCGGTCGAGCAAGAACGGTCGGTCGGCGCCGGCCGGGAGTGCCGTTGGATGGCTGTCGATGACTGCGGTGAGCTCCACCGTGGTGAGCTTGACTCGCCCAGATCGGTCACGGGGTAGGCGCTCGCCGCCGTTCTGATCCTCGACGAGGACGGGGCGAGCGACACAGCCCTCGGGGACACCTGCAAGCGGGAGGGGATCGCCAAGCATCAGCCCAGGCGTTCGATGAACGGGGCAGTCTGCTCGACGATACTGCCGTCGTGGGTGGTGCCAAAGACCCGAGTGGGGGCGTTCAAGACGTCGCTCGCATCCCGGAACTGGAAGTACAGCAGCTGGCCGCAGTGCCGGGCGGCGTCTTCGAGCACGCCGTCCTGGCAGGTACCGAGGACGGTGATCCCGGCCTCAGACGCGGTGCGAGCGAGAGCGGACAGGACCGCTTCGCGGTGGTAGTCACCGAGGCTGTCGCCGAGCTCATCGAGGATCAGCACCCGGCCGTACTCGGCGCCCCGGGCGGCGGTCGCGGCAAAGAGGGCGGCCAAGACCAGATGAATCGCCAGGAGCTTCTCGGTGGCCGTGTTCGCCCGTTCGGTGTAAGGGACGAGACCTCCGTTGGGACCACGTCGGTAGCGAGGGGTGACCCGCCACAGCCAGCTCTCCCTGGCCGTCGTCGGCCGTTGCGGCTCGATCAGCAGGTCGGCCCCTGAGCCTTGGGCTGCGAGATCCAGTGCGTTGAGCTTGTCGCCGACGGTGCCAAGGCTGGTTCGAAGCAGGCGCTCGATCTGGTCCTGGAGCACGGGAAGGTTTCGCCGACGCTCCTCGCATAGCCGCTCTGCGGCCTGCCGCGCTTCGGCGCGACGGGCCCGATCGGCGTCGATGTGTGCTGCGCTGGCACGGTCTTCGCTGCGCAGCCGCCCGAGCCACGACCCGAGCGCGTCGGCGACCGCGTGGAAAGCGGTCGCCTGGCGCTCGTAGCTCTGGCCGCGTTCGTCGTCAAAGGCCGGGGTTCCTGCCGCCGTACGCTCGGCGACCGCCAGGCCGACACCGCTGCCGGCGGGAGCGCCGGCGCCATTGTCGCTGTCGATCCCGCAGGACAACAGGGCCCGGTCGATGGCGTGGTTGGCAGCGCGGCGATATGCCGAAGAAGCCGACCGGTCGTCGCCGGTTGGATGCTCGGCGGCGTCGCCAGCGAGCGCTGTCCGGGCGCTGTCGAGGTCGCCGCCCCAACGCTGGGACCAATACGGCAGGTTGTCACGCTGGCGGGACCAGGCGTCGATCGCCGCGCGCATCTCTAGCGTCGCCTTCAACAGCGCCTGCTCGTCTCGTTCCCTTGCCTCTTCGAGGCGCTTGCATTGCTCGGCGTAGCCACCCCAGGCCTCGCTCGCCTGGCGATGTTCGTCGCCGGCCCGCCTGTATGCCCGAGCGGCGACATTCTCCTGGCTGTCGAGCGAGCCAAGGGCAGCTCGCAGCGACTCCAGGGAGGCCTGTGCTTCGACGAGCACCTCGGCGGCTCGTGCCGCGTCGAGTTGTCGGCGCAAATTATCGAGGTCGGCCTGCTGGCGTTCTGCCTCTGCAGCAAGACGATGCTCTTGGACTCGTGCCTGTTCGGCTGCTTTCCGCGCCGCCGCGATCCGAGCTTCTCTGCCACATATCGGTGCCTCGAAGCCGCCGACGACGACGACGTGATCGCCGATCCTCGCTGAACGTCCATCGCAGTCGGCATCGGCGAGCACGTGCAGAAACGGGAGGGAGGCAGGCGGCGCAGCCAGCACCCCGTCTGGTAGCTGGGGGCTGGTGGGATCGCCGGCGATGAGGGTGTCCCCGGGGCTGGTGGGATCGCCGGCGATGAGGGTGTCCCCGGGGCCGGCAGCGTCGACGGCAACAGCAAGGTCGGCCCCAGCGATGGCGACCGCGTCGCGGTAGAGAGCGAGGCGCGGCTCCCACACATCGCGGGCAGCGGGATCGACCTCAAGCTCGTCGAGCAGGGCGACGGCTTTCACGCCGGCCGTTGCCAGCCGGGCCACGGTGGCAGCCGCCTCCCCGGCGGCTCCTGCTTCGGCGGCGAGCAACTCGCCGTCTCGGCGTTCCCGCTCTGCGGCAGCAACGGCGCGAGCATCCTCGGCACCCTTCACGGAACGGGCCAGCTGCGCCTCGTTCGCGAGCAGGATGTCGGGGGGGGTGCCGTCTGCCGCCTCGGCATCGACACGCAGCACGTCCAGCCGCTTGAGCGCCGCGTCGAGCTGGTTCTGGGCGACGCTCTTTGCGTTACTAGCTTGTCGCCACGTCTCGTTCGCAGACTCCATGGCGGTCTGGGCGGCGTCGGCCGCAGCCTTGAGTGTTGCGCCGTCACCGAGGGTGTCGAGCGCGGTCATGGTTGCCGCCAGTTGACCTTTGGCCACCCGGCGAGTCTCTCCTGCGAGGCGGATGGCACGTCGAGCGTCGTCGGCTCGGGTCGTAGCGTCGATGAGACCCTTGGCGTAGTGCAAGTGCCACAAGCCCTCGGCGCGGGTGAGCTGTGCGCGGGCCTGTTCACGGCCGGCGATCGCCCGCAGCTCGTCGTCCTCCTGAGTTCGCCGGGTGGCATCGTCGTTGAGCAGGTCCTCGACCTCTCGGGTCGTGGCGTCGAGGGCCGCTCGGGCGGCCCGGTCCTCGTCGATCAGGTCGTCGCGTCCGAGGAGCTCGAGCAGCGCGACACCGATCTGCTCTGGAGTGAGCATCTCTTGGGACAGTTTGAGGAGCGACTTTCCGGGGGTCTCATTGCCGCGGGCCTGCAGCCACGCCATGCAGCGTGGCGTCGCCCCGTAGAGCTCGTGGGCGTAGGTCTTCGATCCCCACTCTGGTCTCGGCAGCGCCGCCCAGATGGCGTCGGCGGTGGCCGCTCGGGCGCTGGAGGTGACCGCGTGGACGAGATGGATGCCCTCTTGTGCACGAACCCGCAGCACCGGCGCGGCGGCGTTGATCCGTAACCAGACGGTGATTGGGTCGCTCTTCTCGCGGCTGCAGAAGACGCCGATGACGTAGCCGTGGTCGGCTCGGGCGTAACGGGCGACGTCGACGCCGGCCTTGGTACCGTCGAAGAGAAGGCTCGCCGCCTCCGGGGCACCGTGGGCGAGGCGCCAGCCGACCTCGCCGTGCAGCAGGCTGAGCGCGGCGAGGAACGTCGTCTTGCCCGATCCGTTCGAGTCGCCCTTGGGTCCGCGTCCCGACACGGCAACAAAGGTACCTGGGGTAATCGGAACCGGAGCGCTGCGCAGCCGTCCGATGTCGATGGTCTGGACGCACACCAGTTCCCGCTCGCCGATCCGGCCGTGATCATGTTCGACTGGTGCGGGCGCGACGACGAGATCGGTCATGGCTGGGCTCCTTGTGCGGATGAGACGACGCGCCGAGAGCGGATCGACGTCCCGAGAGGTCCTGAGCGATCGGCGGCCATCACGAGGTCCTCCCACAGCGTCTGGGACTGCGCGCCGGTGAGCCGGCGCAGCGCGGGGCCGGGGATGACGCCACCGGCCGGGCTGCGGTCGATGAGTCCGCGCGCGTCGAGGCGGCGCAACGCTGCGCGGATGACGCTTCGATATTGGGGGCGGTACTGCTCCAGTTCGGCTGCCGGCACACCTGGTGCGTCCCACCCGCCGCCCGAGATCCCGGTCTGGGCGCGGTGGATGCAGACGGTGTTAATGAGCACGAGTGCCAACACCGCTCGGTCCTCGGGGGACAGTACGCCAAGCCCCTCATGAGCCAACTCGCTGACCACGGCGTCGTCGTACGCGGTGAGCCAACGGCCACGGGGGCCCTCGACCAGGACCCGCCCGGCCCGGCGCCCGAGGAAGGCAAGGTGGTGGCGCAGCGCCGGGTCGGCCAGGGCCGGGAAGTCGGCTTCAGGAACGGGGTCGAGTGCCGTCTCCACTGCCGTCCACGCCGCCCAGACGTGGTCACGGCTCCGTTCGTCGAGGCTTTCGAGGCTCATCGGCGCCCGCCTCGTGCCACGACGAGCAGGTGGTGGTATCGACGCAAAGCGGTGACCGTCCGCGGCGTCCAGGCGGCGACCGCCGGGCCGAGCCGTAGACGGCCGTCGCCACCCAGGCTGAGCAGCTCGCACGCCCGCAGCTCGCCGAGGTACTTCGAGATCACCTTTGGGTCTCGGTCGAGGATCACCCCCAGCTGCTCCGCGGCATCAGGAGGGAGGGGTTCTCCGGGGAAAGGGTCCGTCGAGGCATCGGGCCAGGCCAAGGCCAGCGCCGCCGCTAGCACCCCGGTCGGAAACGCCGACAGCCGAGACGTCACGGGTCCCTCTGGGTCGGGCTCATGGCCGTCCGCCCATCCGAGGCGAACGGTCGCGCCGATCCGCACCGTCCGCTTCCCGATCTCTCCTGCCTCGGCGGCAAGGTCGATGCCCGCGACGTCGGCGGCGGCAAGTGTGCCTTCCGCCCGCAACCGGGCAAGCAACAGAGCGGAGCGCACCACGGTCATGGCTCGACCTGTTCGGCTTCGGCCGTCGACACCTTCGGGGTCTCGGCGGGAACCGGCGACCAGCTGAGCAGAACCGGCGTCGAGCACCAGGCGACGTCGAGCCCGGGGTCGACGAGCAGGCCGTCACCGATCTCGACCACCGCCGGCACCTCGGGATCACGGTCGGCTTCGAGCAGGTTGGCGAGCATCGCTGACGCGGCCCGCCATGGGCCGCCCCGCAGCACTCCGGTGATGTCCGTCGCGGCGCGGTCTTGCAGCAGCGACCCGACCTGGCGGCCAAGGCGTTGCCGCCGCGCCGAGCGCATCGCTCGTCGTTGTTCGAGCGGATCGGGTCCTGCCGGCACGTCCGGTTCTGGCGGCAGCTCGCGACCTCGGCCCCGGGGCCTCCACTCCTCGACGGCCGCCACGATGTCCTGGGCCTGCACGACGACGCCCGGCGCGTCGAAGACAAGGGTCGCGGCCACTGCGGCAAGCTCCTCCCAAGGAGCGTGGATGGCTGCGGTCCGCCACGTCTCCGGGGTGAGCACGTCGAACGCCCGAGCCGCACCACCCTCGGCGACAATGCGGTCTGCGGCCGCTCCGAGATACCGGTCGTAGCGTTGAGCTTCGGTCACCGTCTCGTGACCCAACGGTTCGAGCTGCGGGTAGGTCGCAGCCACGAGGCGAACCAGCCGGTCAAGATTGGTCAACAGGCGCTGCTGCTCATGCTGGCGGATCTCGGCGTACAGCTCGGCAATGGGCGCCCGGGCCAAGCGGGCGAGGGTGTCGGCGAACAGGCGGAAGAACACCCGGGCCTGCTCCAGCGCGGAGGAGACCTGCTCGGCCGTGGCGGTCTGGGTCTCGATGGCCGCAGCGGTCCGGTCGAGCAGGAGGAGTAGCTCGCTCACGCCGCCTTGGGTGGTGATCCGCTCGACCACCTGCACCCCGGCCAGTGCCCGGGGATCGAGGACGTAGCGCATCGCACCCTTGCGGTCATCGAGCGGCCGCAGCATTCCGAGCCCGACGAACACCCGCAGCCGACGCTCCAGCAGATCACGGTCGTCGATGGCGACGCGGTCCTCGATCTCCTGTAATGACAGGCCCGCCGCGGCGTCCGGGCGGCAACACACATCCACGACGGCCCGTGCCACCGCCACGTGGGTCGGGTCCTCGATCACGGCGCGGGCGTCACGGGCAAACGGCGCGGCGAAGGGTGCGATGACCTCACTCGGGCTGCCGAGTTGGAGCTGCTCGGCGCTCGTCCGGGCGCGCTTACGTCTAGGCATCCGGCATGCTCGGCGCTGGCGAACCGCTCGGCGCGGCGAGCGGCAGGACCATGGACGGTGAGGTCCGGCCCGAAGGGGAGCCGGTGCGGTCACAGCTGGTGTCGTCCATGCCCCCAAGTGTGCCAGCGAGCTGTGACAGCAACCATGATCACCCTGGCCGTTCACTCGTGACGATCCCGCTGGCCATCCACCGACGGGCAGTGGTGGGGGGAAGATGCCGAGCTCGGCGGTGACGCGCCGGGCGTCGAAGAGCGGGATCCGGCGGCCACCGGGGTCGCCCAGCTATTTGGGCTACCGCCCGTTCCTACTGGCGCCTCGGGTCAGCGTTACGGGCTTTGGTGGTATGACGATGTTCGACTCGGGGGCAGGTCGGAGCGGGGTTACCGACGCTAGGTCGAGGCTGGCCGGCCGGACGGCGTCGTCGGGGTCGCGACCGGCCATCCACGTGCGGA
>JAJZWW010000109.1:5302-8756 GCA_021846485.1 Actinomycetes bacterium | reverse complement strand
GACGCCGTACGGGGGATCTGACCCACCGGGGAGCGGACGGTGACGACCACCCGGAGCGACGACGGCCAGTGGCGCACCACCCGGGCGTTGCCCACCCAGGGCAACGCGTCGAGGCGCTGTTCGGCCCGGGCCGGGTCGACGTCGACGAGCGGTTCCCCGCGGTGGACCCCGGCCGCGCGCAGCAGCGAGGAGACCCCCATCCGCCGTTCGCCGGCGACCGTGACGCGCCGGACCCCGAGGAGCGGGGAGTGCACCACGAGCAGCCCTCCGACGACCACGACGGTCACCGCGAGGAGTACGCCCAGGGCCCGGAGCCGGCGACGGCCCTCGGCTCTGCGGACCTCTTCTCTACGTTCACGGATACGCGGGTCCATTGCCAGGACACGCTCCCGGGGCTCGGACGAAGTGGCCATTGTCCTCACCATGAACCTCCACTAGAGATCGAGAGTTGGAACCCGACGAGGCGCACCTCGGTCCGCAGCTCGACCCCTAGGCGATCAGCAACCCCGTACTGCACGGCGCGCACCAAGCGGTACACGTCGTCGGCCGAGCCCCCGGGGTCGGCTTGGACGAAGTTGGCGTGCTTGGGCGAGACCGAAGCCGAGCCCAGCCGGAGACCCTTCAACCCGGCCTCCTCGACCAGCTGCCCCGCGGAGGGACCGCGACGGCCCTCCTGCGGAGGAGGGTTGGTGAACACTGAGCCGGCGTTCTGGCCACCGGGTTGATGCTCGCGCCTCCAGCGGACGATCCCGCGGATGGTCTCCCGCCCCTCCTCAGGATCACCGGGCACGACTGCCAGCTCCGCGGCGACGACCACCTGGCCGGGCGCCACCGACGAACGCCGGTAACCGAGCCCCAGGTCCTCGCTCGGGAGCCGCCGCGACCTACCCGCCTGCTCCCCGTCCAGGTCCACGACGGTGGCGGACACGACGGCCGCGGCCATGTCGGATCCGTGACCGCCGGCGTTCATCCTCACCCCCCCACCGACCGATCCGGGCACCCCGACCGCCCACTCCAGGCCCCGCAGGCCGGCTTCCACGCTTCGGCGGGCCAGTGCCGGCAACGCAAGGGCCCCCCCGGCGCGCACGACGGGCGCCCCGCTCAGCTCCCCGACGGCCAGCTCACCGAAGCCGTCCGGGTGGAGCGAGACGGCGATGCCCCCGAACCCGGCGTCAGCCACGAGCAGGTTGGAGCCGCGCCCGACGACGAGCAGCGGGAGCCCGGACACCCCTACCGCCTCGGCGACCCGCAGGAGGTCGGCCCTGGACCGGGCAGTGACTGCCACGGCCGCCGGCCCTCCCACCCGGTAGGTGGTGAGAGCCCCGAGGGGAGCGTCGGGTCGGCCGAGGCTGCCGAGCACCCCGAGGGCGGCACGCACGGCTGCAGGGTCGGCACCACCGGGCGCTACAGGTGTGCGCGAGCTCACCGCCCCCCCCACTCCCGGGCGACCTCGGAGGCGAGGGAGGTCACGTCCCCGGCCCCGAGGCTCAAGCAGAGGTCACCGGGTCGCAGCAGGCCCCCGACCTCGGAGGCCAGCACCGACCGCTCCGCCACGTAGTGGACCTCCCGGTCGGGGCGCGCCAGGTGGACGGCGCTCGCCACCAGCCTCCCGTCCACCCCGGCCCGTGGGGACTCCCGGGCGCCGTAGACGTCGGTGACCACCACCACGTCGGCGTCGGCCAGGGCTCGGCCGAGCTCCGCTCCGAGCATCTCGGTCCGGCTGTAGAGGTGGGGCTGGAAGACCGCCACGATGCGCTGCCACCCGCCCGCCCGGGCGGTCGCCAAGGTGGCGGCCACGGCGCTCGGCACGTGCGCGTAGTCGTCGACGAAGCCGACGCCGCCGAGCTCCCCCCGCCACTCGAACCTCCTGCCCACCGGCCGGTAGGTCGCCAGAGCGGCGATCCCTTGCTCCAAGGTGACCCCGACCGAAGTGGTGACCGCCAGGGCGGCGCATGCATTGCGCACGTTGTGCACCCCGGGGACGGGGAGCTCCACCCGGAGGACCCGACGCCCTCCCGCCTCGCCGCTCCCCCGACTGCCGGGTCCCCGCTCCCCGGGTCCCGGTCCGCCGCTTTGCAGGGAGCCGGGGTCGAGCTCGAAGCTGGTAGTCGACCGGCCGACACGGACCTCGCCGGCGCGCACGCCGGCGTCCGGGGAGGTACCACAGGTCACCACCACCGGAGCGCCGCGCCCGGCGGCGGCGTTGCCCGCCCCCGCCTCCCAGTGCGCCGCCAGGTCCCGGGCTGCCCACAGCGAGGCTGCGACGCCCGTCTCCTGCCCCCTGCCGCCCTCCATGGCGCCGGTGGGCACCCCGGCCCTCCGAAGCTGCCCGCCAATCCCGCCCGGCCCGGACGTGCCCACCCTTCCCGGGGTGACCGGGGTGACCGGGGTGACCGCCGCGCCGTCCAGCTCCTCGGCGAGGAGCCGGGACCCCGGGGTGTCGATGCCGACCACCACGGTCCGCGAAGCGTGGCGGGCGAAGGTGAGGAACGCCCCCCGCAGAGCGGTCATCGAGCCGTAGTGGTCGAGGTGGTCGGCTTCGACGTTGGTGACGACCGCTGCCTCTGCCGGCAGGGCCAGGAACGTCCCGTCGCTCTCGTCGGCCTCGACGACCAGCCACGGGCTGTCGGGCGCCCATCGCGACCCCCCGTCGACACCGGGCAGGTCGCCTCCCACGAGGAACGACGGCCGCTCCCCAGCCTCCTCCAGGATGTGGGCGACCATCGCGGTGGTCGTGGTCTTCCCCTTGGTCCCGGCGACGGCGACCGTGCGCCGCAGTGCGCAGACTGCCGCGAGGAGCTCGACCCGCCAGACCACGGCCAGCCCGAGCCGGTGGGCCTCGACCAGCTCGGGATCCGACGGCGGTACCGCCGAGGAGGCCGCCACCAGCTGGGCGACGGCGACCGACTCGAGGTCGTGGCCGACGGTCACCGCGATCCCCCGCTCCGCTAGGCGCCGCAGCGTCGGGGAGTCCCGCCGGTCGCTGCCGGTCACCCGATGGCCCATGGCGGCGAGGATCGTGGCGATGCCGCTCATGCCCGCCCCGCCGATGCCGACCAGGTGGATCCGTAGCGTGCCGGCCAGGTCCAGCGACCGGGCCTGGCCGCCGCGGCCGGCGGACCCCGGCGCCGACCCCGCCGGCGGGCCGACGGGCCGTCCGCTCAACTCGACCTCCGGGCGTGCTCCCCGACCAGCTCGGCGACCCTCGCGGCGGCGTCGGGCACCGCCAGGGAGCGGGCCGCGGCCCCCATGCGCCCACGGAGCGCCGGGTTGCCGGCCAGCCGGTCGATCTCCTCCGCCAGCCGGTCACCGTCGAGCTCGGCGTCCTCGACGACCGCCGCCGCGCCGGCGTCGGACATCGCCCGGGCGTTGCGAGCCTGGTGGTCGCCGGGCGAGCAGGGTAGGGGCACCAGCACCGAGGGCATGCCGGCGGCGGCCAGCTCTGCCACGGTGC
>JAJZWW010000109.1:0-5292 GCA_021846485.1 Actinomycetes bacterium | reverse complement strand
CTTCCACGGTGCTCGCCCCCGCTCGGTGCACTGCCACGTCAGCGGCCGCGTAGACCAGGTCCATCCGCTCCTCGAAGGCCACCTGGCGGTACACGAGGCGCCCGGCTGGAAGCTCCGGGCGGCGGCGGGCCATCTCCTCGACGTTACGGGCCCCGACCACGTGGTGTACCGCGACGCCCGAACGCGCCGACCACCGCCGCACCAGCTCGAGGGTGGCGTTGTTGAGGCGGCCTGCGCCGAGCGACCCGCCGGCGACGACGACGACGAACGCCTGCTCCGGGTAGCCGAGCGCCGCCCGGGCCTCCCGCCGGGCGGCAGGGCCACGGTCGACGGCCCGCATGCTCTCGCGCACCGGGTTCCCGGTGACTACCGCGCGCGGCAGCGGCGTACCCGGGAACGCCACCGCCGAGGCGGCGGCGAACGGCCCGGCCAGCCGGTGCACCGCGCCTGGCACGGCGTTGGCCTCGGCGAGCACGACCGGCACCCTCCAGACGATGGCGGCCGCCAGGGCGGGGGCGGCCGCGTACCCGCCGACCGAGACGACCGCCGCGGGCCTCCAGCGGCCGACCATCACCAGCGCGCCCACGGCGGCCACCGCCAGGCCGGCGGCCGCTCCGAGGTTGGCGGCGCTCGCCCGGCGCACGAGACCCCTGCCCGGCAGGAGGGTCACCGCGTAGCCCGCGGCGGGCACCAGGTCCCGCTCCATGCCCCGGCGCGAGCCGACGAAGCGCAGCGTGGAGGGGTCGTGACCGGCTTCGACGAGGGCTCCGGCGATGGCCAAGGCGGGGGTGACGTGCCCCGCCGTCCCTCCCCCCGCGAGCACCACCCACGGGCGCGGCGCCCGCCGGCGCGCTCCGCTCACGGCTCCGCTCACGGCCTCCGGGCGATGTTGCCCAGCAGGCCGGCGCCGAACAGCGTAACCACCAGCGAGGAGCCCCCGAACGACACGAACGGCAGCGGCACCCCGGTCACCGGGAGGAGCCCGACGACCGCGCCGATGTTGATCACCGCCTGACCGACCAGCCAGGCGGTGACTCCGGCCGCGACCAGACCGGAGAAGCGGTCCCGGGCCCCGCACGCGATGCGCACGCCGACGACCCCCAGGGCGAGGAACAGCCCGGTCACGAGCAGAGTGCCCACGAGCCCGGTCTCCTCCCCGATGATCGCGAAGATGAAGTCGGTCGGGGCGTTGGGCAGGTAGCCCCACGAGGCCAGGCTGGACCCGAGCCCGTCTCCGGTGAGCTTGCCGGCGCCGAGGGCGAACAGCCCCTGCACCGACTGGAAGCCGCTGCTGCTCGCCGACTTGAACGGGTGCACGAACGCGGTGAGCCGGCGCCACCGGTAGGGGGCGACGACCGCCATCAGCATGCCCAGGCCGCCTACCGCCCCGAGCGCGGCGGCGAGGGGCCGGCCGGGGATGCCCGCCGTGCAGACCAGGGCGAGGGCGATCAGCACCAGCACCCCGGTGGTCCCCATGTCCGGCTGGGCCATCACCAGCGCGCCGAGCAGCCCAGCGACGACCAGCACCGGCCCCATCTGGTAACGCCAGTCGCCCCGTTCCCCCCTGGCTGCCCGGCGGTCGAGGGTGTCGGCGCCGAACAGGATCAGCGCGACCTTGGCCAGCTCGGACGGCTGGATCTGGAACGACGACGTGCCGAGCCAGCGCGAGGCGCCCCCGGCGCTGCGCCCGACGTGGGGCACGAGCACGGCCAGGAGCAGCAGGATCGCGGCGATCATGGCCGGCCGGGCGACGCGCCTCCACCGCCGGCGGTCGACGCGAAAGGCCACCAGGAAGGCCACCGAGCCGACCACCAGCCACAGCACCTGGCGCTCGAAGTCGTGCCAGGGGTTCCCGTACTGCTGCATCGACAGCACCGACGAGGCGGACAGCACCATCACCAGGCCGGTCAGGTTGAGCACCGCGAGGATCGCCAGCAGGATCGGCAGCGTGCCCCGCCCGGCGCGCGCTGCGGGTCGCAGCGCCACGGTCCTGCCCGCCGCAGCCCCCGTCCGCCTCCCACCGCCGAGGTGCTCCGAACCCCTCTCGCGCTCGGAGAGCCGCGCGCGCTCGGCGACCCGGGCGCGCTCCAAGCCCTCGACTCGGCTGCTCATCAGACCCTCCCGCTGGCCAGGTAGGCGGTGTAGAACACTCCGACGGCGAGGGCGGTGAACGCCCCGGCCAGGATCCAGAACCGGACGATCACCGTCGTCTCCGGCCACCCGAGCAGCTCGAAGTGGTGGTGGATCGGCGCCATCCGGAAGACCCTCCGGTGGAAGAGCTTGAAGCTGCCGACCTGCACGATCACCGAGAGCGTCTCGAGCACGAACAAGCCGCCCACTATCGGCAGCAGCAGGTCGACGTTCTCGAGCAGGGCGAGCACGGCGATCGCCGCGCCGAGCCCGAGCGAGCCGGTGTCACCCATGAATATCTTCGCCGGCGCGGCGTTCCACCAGAGGAACCCGGCGCACGCCCCGATGAACGCCGCGGCGAGGACCGCCTCGTCGAGGGAGTCCGGGTAGGGGTTGCGGTACACCTCCAGGTGGCGGAGCTGGAAGAACCCGATGACCGTGAAGCCCATGAACGCGAAGGCGGCAGAACCCGCGGCGAGACCGTCCAAGCCGTCGGTCAGGTTGACCGCGTTGGTGCTGCCGAGGATCGCCAGCGCGGCGAAGACCACCCAGCCGACCGCTCCGAGCTGCCAGCCGGGCGAGTCGAAGCGCACGAACGACAGGCGCGTCGAGACCCCGAGCACCTCGACCGACACGACCGCGAAGCCGACCGCCAGCGCGAGCAACGCTCCCGCCTTGGCGCGGGCGTTGAGCCCGAGGCTGCGGCGCCGGCGCACCTTCAAGTAGTCGTCGACGAAGCCGATCGCGGCTGCCAGGCTGATCGTGGCCACCGCCACGATCCCGCGGAGGGTGAAGATCTGCAGGCGCCCGGCGTGGGCGACGGCGTAGCCGACCGTGCCCGCCCCGATGATCGCGATGCCCCCCATCGTCGGAGTGCCCGCCTTGTCCCGGTGCCCGCTCGGGCCGTCCTCGCGGATGTGCTGGCCGATCCCCCTCACGTGAAGCGCCGCGATGAGCATCGGGGTGCCGAGCAGCGACACGAGCAGGCCAACGGCCCCGGCGACGAGGACTGCGCTCGCTCCTCCCGCGGCGGTCATCGGAGGTGGCCCGGGCCGGAGCGCTCCCGCGTGGCCAGCAGCCGCTCGAGCGCCCGGCGGGCCACCTCGGCGTCGTCGAAGGGCCGGACGTGCCCGGCGACCTCCTGGCCGCGCTCGTGGCCCTTGCCGGCGACCACCACGACGTCGCCGGGGCCCGCCACCCACACCGCGGTCTCGATCGCCTCGGCCCTGTCGGGGACCACCCGCACCCGGGTCGGATCCGCGGCGCCGGCTACCACGTCGGCGATGATCGCGCCGGGGTCCTCGCTGCGGGGGTTGTCGGAGGTCACCACCGCGAGGTCGGCGAGCTCGGCCGCGACCCGGCCCATCTCGGGACGCTTGTCCCGGTCCCGGTCGCCGCCCGCGCCGAAGACCACGACCAGGCGGCCTACGGCGAGCTCCCGGGCGGCAGTGAGGGCCTGGAGGAGGCCGTCTGGGGTATGGGCGAAGTCGACCAGCACGGTGAAGGGCTGCCCGGCGTCGATCCGCTCGAAGCGGCCAGGGATCGAGCGCAGCGACCCGAGGCCGGCGGCTGCGACCTCGGCGGTGACCCCGAGCTCGACGGCGCAGGTGGCGGCCGCCAGGGCGTTGGAGACGTTGAAGCGTCCGCCGATCGCCAGGTGGACCTCCTGGCCACGCCACCGGAAACGGCTCCCCTCGGGGCCGACGCGCAGCTCCTCGGCGTCGTCCAGGCCGTAGGTGACGACCGGCGCCCCGGCCCCCTCCCGGGCGGTGACCAGCCTGTGGCCCCACGGATCGTCGCGGTTGACCACCGCCAGGGCGCAGCGCTGGGGCTCGAACAGCCGGGCCTTCGCCGCGAAGTAGCGCTCCATCGTCCCGTGGTAGTCGAGGTGGTCCTGGGTGAGGTTGGTGAGCACCCCGGCGGCGAAGCTCACCCCTCCAACCCGCTCCTGGTCCAGCGCGTGGGAGGAGACCTCGAGGGCCACCGCCCGGCACCCCTGCCGGCGCAGCTCGGCGAGCCGGACCTGCAGCTCAGGGGCCTCTGGGGTGGTGCGAGCCTGGGTCAGGGTGCCGAGCGCCACCGCCTTCCAGCCGTGCTCGACGAGCACCGACGCGAGCAGCGCGCACGTCGTGGTCTTGCCGTTGGTCCCGGTGACTCCGGCGACGACCAGGTCGTTGGCCGGCCAACCGTTGAGGGCTGCTGCGACCGGGCCGATCGCCCCTCGCACCGAGCGGACCTGGACCTGGGGGATGTCCAGGTCGACCGGGTGCTCGCAGAGCAGCGCCACCGCACCGGCCGCCACCGCCGCAGGCGTATGTGCGTGCCCGTCGGTCGAACGCCCCGGCACGCAGGCGAACAGCGCGCCGGGCTCCACCCGGCGTGAGTCCATGGCGACCGACGCGATCTCCACCAGGGCATTGCCGGATACGCCCACCAGCAGGCCCGTCCCGAGCAGTGACCGCTCGACCAGGAGATCGAGCCGCACGGCGTCAGCTACCGCTCCGGCCGCGAGGGCCGGTTCCGTTCACGGGTTGCCTGCCAGCACGGACTGCATCTTGGTCGCGCCCGCCGGCCCGGAGGGAACGCCCGTGGCACCCGAGCCCACCGAGGAGCCCGGGACGCGCAGGTAGGTGACCGCGCCCGGCTCCACCATCCCGAGCTTGCCTGCCTCGGAGAGGATGTGCTGGGGGGTGTCCAACCCGTCGACCTGCAGACGCAGGTCCTCGTAGGTGGTCTGGGCCTTCTGTTCCTGCGCGGCGAGCCGGTCGATGGTGAACTGCTTCTCCACCGACACCACGTGCAGGACCACTACCCCGAAGACCGCGACGACGCAGAACAGGGAAAGGCCTCCGAGGACGACCCGGGGCCGGATGGGGGCCGAGACCCGTCGCCTGGGCTCGACGAGGCGCAGATCGCGGCGAGCGTCGGGGGAAACCTCTGTGACGCTGGCCGCGGCAGTGGCGGCGGATGCCACCCCGGCGGAGCGTACGCCGGCCGATCCGTCACGCCCCGCCGCCGACCGCCCGCTGACCGGGATCCGCCGGGCTCCCCCCTCGCGCTGGCGGCCGTGCTGCCCAGCCCCGTCGGGGCGCTGGCGTCCGGCGCCGGCGGGGCGCGTCGCAGCGGTGGAACTGCGGGCGCCGCCCGCTCCACCTGGGCGCG
>JAJZWW010000108.1 GCA_021846485.1 Actinomycetes bacterium | reverse complement strand
TGCCACCCTTGGTCGGCGGCGAGCCGCACGACCGCAGCGGCCTCGGGGACGGCGAGCATCCCAGCCTCGTCCACCACGAGGACGCTACCGGCGGCCGCCGCTCGGCGCTCTCGCGGGCCGGTCCCGGCCCGTACGCGGCCCTCGGGCGTGTCCGCTAGCTCACCGAGAGGCTGCTGCCTCCACGAGCCGTCCCCGTCTCGGCGCCAGCCGTGCTCCATGAGGAGTCGGTGGACACTATCGGCGGTGACGCCGACCGCGCCGGACAGCTCAGCAGCGGCCCGCAGGGTAGGCGCCGCACCGATCATCCGCCGTCCCTCGGCGTCCAGCTGCTGCCGGGCCGTGCGCAGCATCGTCGTCTTGCCGGTCCCGGCCCGCCCGACGATCACCCCAAGTCGAGAGGAACCGCACACGAGTGCGGCGGCGTCCGCCTGCCCGGCATTGAGGCCAGCGGTGACCGCCCGCTGCCGAGCCTCGAGCGAAGCTGCGCCGTCCCCGGCGAGCTGCCGGAAGGCATCCTCGAGCTGGTCGTGCTCCCGCTCGACTCGCTCCGAGGTGAGGTGCTTGGTCGCCCGGCTCGGCCGGCGGCCGCAATCGAGGACGCTGTGCATGCAGGCGGTCATGGCGCTCTGCACCTGATCGACCATCGCAGCGGACCGCTGCGGGCTGTCCACGACCCGTGCGGCGACCCCAGCGGTTCGTGTCGCCCTGCCGGCCGCAGCCCGCACCTGCCCCAGGTTCCAGGCTGACGCCTGGCCTTCGAGGTCGGCGACGGCGGCGGCGGCGACCTGCGCGACATCCACATCGGCCCAGGTTCCGGTCCTGGCCGGCGCGACGTCGCGACCGGCTCCGGGCAGGACCGGGTCGTAGCCGAGTCCGATCAGGCGCTCCCGCGTACGGTCTGCCAGGTCGGCATAGGTGTTCTTGCCGGGTCGGCCGTCACGCCAGCCGATCGTGTCCCACATGGCCCGTAGCTCGACTGGCGGGGTCGCTCCGGGATGCGAAGCTCGCCACCGCTGCTCGTAGCGCTCCCGGTTCCCGGCGATCTGACCGTGCCGCCGCGAGAACAGGGGGAGGGCCGACTCGAGCTCGGCGATACGCCCCTCCGGAGTCGTCGTGTAGCCGTTCGCGTTGAGCCAGGCCAGGCGCTTCGGGTGGGTCACGTAGACCGCGTAGGCGGCCTCGCGGGCGGCGATCAGGTCGGGCATCGCCGGCCGGGTCCACAACCCCCGCCACTTGCCCATCGAGTCCCTCACTCGCACGCTGATCAGGCAGTGCTGGTGGAGGTGCGGGTCCCCGGCGCGAGACGCCTCGTGCTCGACATGGGCAGCCTGGATCGTCACGTCACCCTGCTCGACCTGGGCGCCTCGACCGCCAACACGTGTGACCGCCCGCCGGGAGAAGTCGGCGAGCATCGTGGCGCGCATGTCGTCCATCACCTGCCGCATCACGTCGCGGAACTCGTCGTTCACGGCAGCGAGGACCGAGTCACCCTTTTCGGCGGTAATGGTGGCGTCGATGGTCGTCAACTTCCCGCTACGGGTCTCGACCTCCTGCCCCGCACCACGCCGCCGCCGCGGCGCTCCGTGGGACGCTCCACTGATCGGGTCCACGCCGCCCAGGAAGACGGCCAACCGCTCCTGCGACAGACCCTCGGAGATGACCGTCTCCACGCCGTCCCGCCACTCCGACAGCGGAGCGACGAGCCGCCCATCTTCGGACATGTAGCGGGACGCCGACGAGAACTCGCCGTCAGTGCACAGGTGGCGGGCGATCTGCGCAGCCCCCGAGTAGATGAGCTGGACGCCGCCGGGCACGGGCCGATGCTACCTACGGCGGAGCCGTAGTCTGCGCGCATTGTCTGCTGGTTTTGGGAATTTCTTGGCTCGGCCTGGGAAATGCTGGAGGGTGGACGATGCGCAGATTTTTTAGTCGTGTAGGTGAGGAGAGAGTGCTGGCCATACGGGGTCATGCGGGGTGTTTCGGTGTGGAGAAATGGATGTGGACGGGCGGGCCGTCAGCGAGGAACATTGTCGTTGCGGGAGGGCAGACTGCAGCCATGGCTGACGAGGAGCTGACGGTCGCCCGAGGGGTGAGCGACTGGACCGGCGAGCCGGTGCCGCCGCCGCGGTGGTCGCGTGGGCGAGGGCCGCTCGACCGGCTGCGGGCGACGTTGCTTGGAGAGCCCGCCACGGTGTTCACCGTCGGCGGCGACAAGGGCCTGACCGAGGCGGCGGCGAAACGGGTGGTCCGGTCACTCGGCCGATCGGACCCGGCGACGCTGCTCCGCCATTCGGGGCGGCCCGTGCCGACCGGGACCGCCGGCGAGTACCGAACCCGGGTGTGGAGCCGAGATCCGAGCATGCGCCGGTGGATGGTCGACGTGTGCTACGTCCCGCCGGAGACGGGTTGCGACAGCAAGGCGGCGGACGGCGCAGTGCCGGCGACGACGCCGTAGCCCCGGAGGCGCCGCGCTATTCCGGCTGCTGAGCCTGAGGCTGTTGGCTCTCGAATGCCTCTGTCTCTTCCTCCAACCGCTCCTGGTTGATCTGCTCGATCTGCTCGGGCGTCAGTCCGGCGTCCGCCAGCACGTCGCTGTCCGCCAGGTAGGGCATGGCGGTGCGAAGGCAGGAAAGCGCCAGCGGCACCAACTGCCTCCGTAGGTCGGGATCGGCAGATCCCGCCGCCTCGCTGAACGCGGTGAGTGCTTCGAGTGCCTCCTCTGCGTCCGTCCGTGCCGTCGTCGCCCACCTGAGCTTCTCCTGCGCCTGACGCTCGTCTTCCTTAAGCGCGCGCAGGTGCATCTCCAGCCACTCGATGTTCGCGGCCAGAGGAGTCCCGACCAGTTCGGTGAGGGGCACGCCGATCGCCGCCGCGAGGGCGATGGCCTCGTCGAAGCCCACACCTCGTCCCCCGTTCTCGATCCTGCCGACTGCCGTCCGGTCGACCTTCCGCCCGAGCGCCGCGCTCAGCCGACGAGCGACGTCTTCTTGCGACAGACCGGCCCGGCGGCGCAGCACCGCGAGACGGCGCGGCACGAACACCTGGTCCTGATGTGCTGATTCCACACCCCACAGGCTCCCACATCACCCGTCCGCTGCGCTAGTGTGTGATCCTCTCACCCATACAGTGCGCTCAGCGCCCGTCATCCTCTCTGCTCGTGCACGGTGCTGCGGGGATCGGGGCTCGGAGCCCACACCGGACCAGGAGGTGCCACCCGCATGCCTGCCACTCGTGTCCACCCGAACCCTGACGTCATGACGACGCGCGAGGCCGCCGACTACCTGGGGATCTCGACGGCCATGGTCGCCAAGTTGCTGCACGCCGGGCTGCTGCCCAGCGGCCGCATCGGCGCCCGCCGCTACTTCCTGCGCAGCCAACTCGACGCGTGGCTCGCCGCGGGAGGCACCGACTCCGAGCCGTCGCCCGGGAGCGCCGCATGAACCCTCCGCCCTTTCCTCCCGTCTTCGAGGGGCTCACCGTCGTTGAGCACGCCGAGCGGATGTCCGAGTCGGTCAGGGCGATCAACCATCTGTCTCGGCTGGCCGAGTCGGTCCCTGAACCGGCCACGATCTACCGCATCGTCATGCTCATCGAGACTGCTGCCCGCCGGATCCCCCAAGCGCTCGACCAGCTCGACTGGCGCCTGGCGGCTCTCGCTGATCGTCTTGGCCCCACCGGCCTGTCCGGGCCCGGAGGGAGCCCGCTGACCGACTCCCGGGCTGCGGAGCACGCCGTCGCCTTGGCCGACGCGCTCGGGTCGGCGGCTCAGCTCCTGGGCCAGCTCTCCATGGCCGCCGGCGACGGGGGCGATCGTGGGGGCTTGTCGTGATGCGGCGGTCCGGTCTCAGCCCCGTGACGCCCCTGGGATGGCCACAACCGTCCGACCCTGGACCGGGGTTCGCCGGCCGGCGTCGGGGCCTGCGACTGCGGCGAGGACGCCGCCTCCGGTGACCGATCCCACCGTACGACCCAGCGGCCACGAGCAGCCCGCGGAAGGGGCCCGGCTGCTGGCCGACGTCGGACCGGAGCCGGTCCGGTGGCTATGGCCCGAGCGCATCCCGCTCGGGAAGCTCACCGTCATCGAGGGGGATCCTGCCGTCGGCAAGTCCACGCTGGTCTACGACCTCGCGGCTCGCTACAGCTCGGGACGCGCTTGGCCGGACGGCGGGCAGGGAGGAGGGGGTGGGCGGGTGCTGCTGTTGTCGGCGGAAGACGATGCTGCAGACACGATCGTCCCCCGCCTCATGGCCGCCGGAGCAGACCTGAGCCGCGTCTGCCTGTGGGACAAGGCGATCGTCTGGGAGGAGGATCGCCAGGGTCCCGTCCCGATCGTGTTCCCCGACCATCTCCCCTATCTGCACCACCAGATCCGGGCGTTCGGCGCCCGCCTGGTGATCGTCGACGTCTTGATGGCCTACCTGTCGTCGTACGTCGACTCGCACAAGGACCAGTCGGTGCGCGTGCTGCTGTCGCGCATGTCCGATCTGGCCGCCGCCGCCGGCGCGGCCATCCTCTTGGTCCGGCACCTGAACAAAGGAGGGTCCGGGCCGGCGATCTACCGGGGTGGCGGCTCGATCGGGATCATCGGCGCTGCCCGCGCCGGCTACCAGGTGATCGCAGACGCCGATGACCCCGACCGGCGCCTCTTCACGTGCGTCAAGAACAACCTCGCGCCCAGGGCTGCGACCCTCGCCTACCGGCTGGAGCCGGCCGCCGGTCTCGACGTGGCCCGGGTTGTATGGGACGACCACCCCGACCCCCGATCCGCCGACGAGCTGCACGCAGGGAACGCTGCCGCACCGACGAAGTTCGCCGCCGCAGTCGAATGGCTGGAGCTCTACGGGGCGACCCACGACTGGGAAGCGCAGTCCACCGACGTCGTCCGAGACGCGGCCGAGGCAGGCATCAGCCAGCGGACCCTTTACCGGGCGGCGGAGCACGCCGGGATCGTCCGCTCCGGCCGTGGCGGGACCGGCCGGTGGGCGTGGCCGACGCCGGACTGACCACACCCCACAGCCCCGCCCCCCTACCGGCCCCGGGTTCGCCCGGGGCCGCTCATCGCCCCGAATTGCCACAGCTCTCGGTGCAACCGGACACGAAAGACGACCTCGCAGCACGACATGACGTCCTTTTGCCAGGACGCCAGCATGGTTGGCGATTTCGACGACCTCGCTGACCTGGGATTCGCCATTTTGCCAAACTGCCACGGCGTTGCTCAGGCCGGGGGCCTTGGCAGTTTGGCAAAATGGCAAAACGGACGGCGGCAGGCGACCCTCTCGCCGGTGCCTCGCGAGCCGCCGGCGGGGATTGCCGCAAGCAGGCGGCTGGTGCGCTACTCGACGGCCACCTCCGGTTGCGGAGGGGTCGACGAGAGCCGCCCGCCTTACCGCCAGGTGGAAGAGGTTCCCCAGCGCCACCATGACCTCGACCCGTCCCCATCGTCATCGCGGGCAGCACCGCCTGGTGTGACCCGGATCATCCAGCCCCGCCCCCAAGCGCCGAGTTAGCCGAACTTCTGGCTATACTTCGCCCATGACGACCGTGCCGCTGGGCGAGGCGAAAGACCGCCTCTCGGAGTACATCGCCGGCGTGGAACGCACACACGACCGGGTGATGATCACCCGGCACGGGCGTCCCGCCGCCGTCCTCGTCTCCCCTGACGACCTCGCCGCGCTCGAGGAAACGGTCGACATCTTGACCACCTCAGGCGCTCGGGAAGCCATCGCCGAGGGTCTCGCCGACCTGGCGGCCGGACGCGTCGCGGACAACGAGGCCCTGCGGGCTCGCTTCGCTCCTCGTTGAGCGGCCCGTACGAGGTTCGCATCTCCGCGCGCGCGGAGCGCGATCTGCTTCGCCTCCCCGAGAAGGTGGGTGCCGCCTGTCTGGACTTCATCTTCGGTCCACTGGCCGGTGACCCGCACCGGCTCGGCGGGGCGCTGAGCGGCCAGCTGGCCGGCCTGCGCTCCGCTCGACGCGGAAGCTATCGCATCATCTACTGCATCCACGACGAGCTGTTGCGCATCGACATCGTTCACATCGATCATCGAGGTGACGTCTACCGCTGAGCCGTCCTCGGGTTCTCGGGGAGTGGAGACGCGCCGGGGAAGCACCACCCCTGCCCCCCGAGCGAGGGAACGGGATCGCTGCGGGTCGGCCACGCGGTTCGCTACTCGACGGTCACGCTCTGATCGCCGAAGTCGGCGACGACGCGGAGCTTTCCGCCGAGCGCCTCGATGTAGGAGCTCAGGGTCCCCATCTCGGTAGAAGCCAGCTGTCCGTGCTCGATCTTGCTGACCCGCGCCTGGGAGACCCGCATCATCGCGGCCACGTCGGCCTGGGTCAGGGACTGCTCCTTGCGCAGCTGCGCCAGGCGGTGCGCCCGGACGGCCTCGCCGAGCAGCTTGCGCTCGCCGGCGACCGCCTGCTCGTCGAGCCGGCCCACGGCCTCCTCCCTGACATCTCTCCACGCCCTAGCCATCGTCATCCTCCGTCTCTCCGTACTCACCTGACAGCCACCAGCGGTAGCGGGCCTCGGCCAGCGGCACGTGCTCGGCGTACCACGCTCTCCAGTTGCCGGCCTTGTCCCCTGCGGTCAGGACGACGGCCTGGCGGTCGGGGTCGAAGACGAACAGCATCCGGATCTCCGACCGCCCCGACGAACCGGGCCGCAGCTCCTTCAGGTGGTGCAGCTTCGATCCCTTGATCCGGTCGACCGCCGGGCGACCGAGCGTGGGACCCACCTCCTCGAGGAGATCCAGCGCTGCGGTCACCAAGACGGCCGACTCGGGGTCGTCGTCGACCATGGCCAGGAACCAGGCTTCCACCTCGTCGAGGAGGATCACGGTCCAGGCCACAGCACCCATGCTACAACATCAGCGTTATACAACGGAGTCGTTATGCGACGGGTCCCAGAGCATGAAGCGCTCAGGCCGAGCGTACCCGGACGAGGGGGAGCCTCAGGGGGAGCCATCCTGCGTGGATTGGGGTGCCGGCGGGGTCGGTCCGCATCGGGGCGTGTGTTCATCCACCAGGACTTTTGCACTGCGGTGGTTGCGCGGTTCAGGCCTGGCGTCGCATGGCATGCAAGAGGTTCGTGGGTTCGATTCCCATCGCCTCCACTCCCTGACCAGGGGTTTTGCGCCGGAAGGGTGGCCGGTGCAGCAGTCCGGACGAGCCCCGTGCGCGATCCGTGCGCGAAGGATTCGGGGCATTGACGGTCACGGCCGGTCGCCGAGGGCGCCGAGCAGTCGCTCCATGCGTTCTGCAGCGGTGGTGACGACGGGCCGGACCCGGTGGCGGTAGTGCCGGTAGATGGTCTGGGGGTCGTCGCCGAGCAGGTCGGCTACCTCCTCGATTGGGGCGCCGGCGTCGATCAGCAGTGACACGGCGCTGTGGCGCAGGAGGTAGGGCACCACGCCGGCGGGGTCGATGCCGGCGCTCCGAGCGACCCGCGCGAAGACCTTCCGCACGTTGGACGGATCCAGCGGCGTGCCCATCTCGGTACAGAAGACCAGCCCCTGATCCATCCAGAGCCCACCTGCGGCGCGGCGCTCGGAGGCCTGGCCGCGCCGGTGGGCGACCAACGCGGCGGCGAGCGTGGGCGGTATTGCGAGGGTCCGCTCCCCCGCCGTCGAACGCTTCACGGGACCTCGGTACAGCGACGAGTCCGGTCGGCGCTTCATCGACCCGGTGACCGACAGGGTCGGCGGCTCGCTGTCGAGGTCGAGGTCGCTCCAGAGCAAGCCGGTGAGCTCGCCCGGGCGTAGTCCGACGAGGAGGCCGGTGACGACCAAGGCGTGGAGTCGCTCGGCGGCCGCCGCGTCGAGGAGGCTGCGGGCCTCCACGGCGGTGAACGACCGCCGGCGGGGCGTCGGCTCGCAGCGGGGCATGATTGACTGGCGGGCGGCGTTGCGGGTGACCAGCTGGCAGCGCTCGGCGTGGGACAGGGCGTCGCCGAGGATGGTCCTCATGCGACCCACGTAGGACCTCGACAGTCCGGCGGTTGCCTTGCCGGCGAGGAACTCGTCGACCTGCTCGGGGGTCAGGCGGACGATGGGCACCGTCCCGAGTCCCGGCTCGAGGTGGCGGTGGACGACGGCGGCGTAGTTGGCCACCGTGTTGTCCGAGCCGACCCGGTTGGCGACGACGGTGGCGAGCCAGTGGTCGAGCCACTCCCCCAGTGTCGTACGGGCCTCGGCCGGGTCGGCCCAGCAACCCCGACGGATGTCGGTCTCGACGGCGCTCAGCCAGGCGAGGGCGTCGCCCTTGGCTCGGAAGGTGACCGGTGCGACGTGGCGCCGCCCCTGGAGCCAGTAGCTGGCCTGCCACCGGCCGGAGGTGAGCTTGCGGACCGAGCCGAAGTGACGCCGGCTACGAGCCCGCGGCGGGACAGCTCGAGGATCGGGGGCAGAGTCAGGGGCGCTCACGTCAGTTTCTCCGCTGGTCAGGGGCGGACGGGAGGCCGGCCGGGCAGCGGGTCGGCGAGCGCTGGATGCGAGCCTCACCGTACTGCCGGCCGGCATCTTCCTCCCTGCTCACGCCGGGCGGCGTCCAGGCATCCGGCGGTCGTCGAGCCAGACAGCGATCTCCGCCGGATCGAAGCGCACGAACCGCCCGACCTTCACGTAAGGCACACGTCGCTCGGCGACGAGTCGGCGGACGTGGCGGGTGGTGATGCCGAGTTGTTCGGCGAGCTGGTCGATGGTGAGGAGGTGGGGGACGGTCTCGGTGGTGGTCACGGCATGCTCCCGTTGTCGTGGTTGTTGTCTGCGAGG
>JAJZWW010000107.1 GCA_021846485.1 Actinomycetes bacterium | reverse complement strand
GCGGGGCGGCCACGCCGGTGCGGGCGCACGCCCGGGAGACCACCAGGCGCAGGGCGTCCCGGTGGGTGAGGCCGGCCTGAGCTGCCTGGATGAAGAGGAAGCTGTTCTGCTCCATGCCGCTCACCGGGTTGACGTCGGAGACGACGAACCGCCCGTCGTCGGTGAGCCACCCGTCGACGCGGGCGAAGTCCCGCAGGCCGAGCAGGTCGAAGCAGCGCTCCGCGGTGGCCCGCGCCTCGTCGACGACCTCGGGGGACAACCGGGGCGGGCAGTGGTAGCGAGCGTCGTCGCTCGGTAGGTACTTGTGCCGGTAGGACAGGATCTGATGGGGGGCCCGGTCACGCAGCTCCACCTCTACGGGCACCAGGGCGACCGGCCCGCCTTCCCCCTCGACGACGACGGTGGTCACCTCGATCCCGTGGATCCAGGGCTGGACCACCACCCGACCGAACCTCTCGGCCTCGGCCAGGACCCCTGGGACGAGCCCGGGGCCGGGCCAATGGACCTCGACCCCCAGGCTGGAGCCGCCGGCCGTCGGCTTGGACACGACGGCTTCGGCGGCGAGCAGAGCGAGACGGGCAGCAATCCGGCCGCGGTCCTCGCCGGCGGCGACCACCACGTGGGCCACGGTGGCCACGCCTCCAGCGGCCAGCCGCTGCTGGCAGAGGTGCTTGTCGTAGGCGACGGCGCACGCCTCGGGCGGGGACCCGACGTACGCGACCCCGGCGCCCTCCAAGACGCGCTGCACCCCGCCGTCCTCGCCGAACGCTCCGTGCATCACCGGGAAGGCCAGGTCACAGCGGCGGAGCCGGGCGGCGAGCTCGGTGGGCTCGAGCGGGGAGGCGGAGAGCCCGAGCTTGAAGTCGAAGTCGTCGGGGGTGTTGGAGTAGAGCAGCGGCCGGGTGACGGGGAAGGGGCGGCAGGCGGCGTCGAAGTAGACCAGCTCGGCCAGCTCCACCCCGGGACCGTCCAGGTGGTCAGCGACCGAGCGGGCGGAGTTGAGCGAGATGCCCCGCTCGGGTGAGGGGCCACCAAAAAGCAGGGCGACGCGCAGCGACAAGCGGGGCTCCAGCACTTCGAGGACGGCTCACGATCGTACCTCGGCGGCAGGTACGCCCGGCCCGGCGGCAGGTACGCCCGGCCCGGCGGCGGAGCCGCCGGCACCGGAGCCGGCCGGCCCGGACTGCCGGCTCAGCCCTCCTGCGTACCCTGCGTCCCAGCCGACATCCGCCGCTCCCACCTGGCACGCTCGCGCTCGGCGCGTTCGCGCTGCGAGTCGACCACGTAGCGGGGATCCTCGGCCGAGCGGACCCCGGCGTGGAACACCCCGAAGCGCAAGCAGGCCGAGCCGGCCAGCAGTGACCCGCCGGCCAGGGCCGAGACCGGCCGGCTTCGCCGGCCAACGAGCGCGGCGACCGCCCCGGTGAGGATCAACCTCTCGGACAACCGCACGAGCACGCCTACCCGGCCCTGCTCGTAGGCCTCGGCGGCGATCCCCATCCGCCGGCGCATGACCCGGGAGGCGACCAGCTCGACCAGGCCGCCGACAATGCCGACCCGCCTGGCCGGCCCGACCTCGTCGAGCGGGGCGGAGAGCAAGCCGAGGCCGCCGGCGGCGCTCGCCGCCGAGCCCACGAACACCACCGGCAGCTCCCGGTAGCCCTCGTGCCAGGCGGGCACCGCCGTGTCGGCGACGAGGACCGCTGTGTAGGACGCCACCGCCGGGCCGATCAGCCCGGCTCCGGCGCCGGCGAAGCGCGCCAGCCGTCGCAATGCCGGTACCCGATCGCCGGTCAGGGCGGCGCCGGCTGCGGTGAACGCCAGCGGTGCGTAACCGGCGAGCAGCCAGGAGCCGACGCTCATCGGCGAGGTCGGCTTCAACACCCGCAGCATGTTCACGAACCGGGCCGGACGGCCGAGGTCGTGGACCAACGCGACGAGCGACATCCCGATGGCCCCGGCGGCGCCGACCCGGAGCGGCGCCGCCAGGCGGTCCCTGCCCCTGGCAGAGGCCACGCCGGCGAGGGTCGACGACGCTCCGGCGAGGCCGCCGAGGAACAGGTAGCCGGCGATGTCGAGGGCTGCCCAGGTCGGCCGCTTGAGGACCGGCCGGCCGTAGTAGGAGCGGCTGAGGGCGTCGGTCACCGCGAACCTCCCATCCCGAGGACGACGATGCCGGCGAGCAGCCCGCCGGCAGCCAGCGCGGCACGCCTCCACATGCTCGCCAGGTCCCGGGTGGTGGCCACCGGATCGGGGGGCAGACCGTACACCTCGGGGGCGTCGAGGAGCAGGAAGAACGCTCCGGCCCCGCCCACCCCGTCTCCGGGGTCCCGTCCGTAGAGGCGAGCGTCGGCGACGCCAGCGTCATGCAGCTCGGCAACCCGCCGGTCGGCCCGGACGCGCAGCTCCTCGAGCGGGCCGAACTGTATCGAGTCGGTCGGGCAGGCCTTGGCGCAGGCCGGTTCGGCTCCGACCTCCAGTCGGTCGTAGCACAAGGTGCACTTCCACACCCTCCCGTCACCGCGGCGCTGGTCGATCACCCCGAACGGGCATGCTGGCACGCAGTAGCCGCAGCCGTTGCACACGTCGGGCTGCACGACGACCGTGCCGAGCTCGGTGCGGACCAGGGCGCCGGTTGGGCACACGTCGAGGCAGGCTGCGTCGGTGCAGTGCTTGCACACGTCGGAGGACATGAGCCAGCGCACGCCGCCAGCGTCGGGTCCGCGCTGCTCGACGAAGCTGACGTGCCGCCAGGTGTCGGCGCCGAGACCGACGCTGTTGTCGAACGACATCCCGGTGAACGAGTAGCCGTCGTCGGGGACGCCGTTCCACTCCTTGCAGGACACCTCGCACGCCTTGCAGCCGATGCAGATCGAGGTGTCGGTGAAGAAACCGACGCGAGGCGGGTGGTCCTCCCAGCCGGTGTCGGAGGCCGGGTCTCCGGCGCCCCGGACCGACGAGAGCAGCGAGCGGGCGGGGGTGGCCATCAGACGGCCGTTCCCGTCTCGGCGGTGACCCCTGCCCGCCGCTGGTAGTCCTCGACCATCCGACGCAGCGCCGGCCCTCTCGGACGCCGGCCAGGGCGGACGTCTACTACGAGCGCCTTGACCTCCTGGATGTGGGCGTTCGGGTCCAGGGTGATCGAGGTGAGCTCGTTGACCGCGTCGCCGGTGACGAGACCGTTCGGCCCGAAGTGGTAGGGCAGGCCGACCTGGTGGACCCTGCGGCCCTGCACCGTGAGCGGGGTCATCCGCTCGGTGACGAGCACCCGGGCCTCGATCGCCCCCCGGGGGCTCACGATCGTGGCCCACCCGCCGTTGGCGAGGCCCCGCTCGGCAGCCAGCTCGGGGGACAGCTCCACTGCGAGCGCCGGTTGGAGCTCGGAGAGGTACGGCGAGTGGCGGCTCATCCCGCCGGAGGTGAAGTGCTCCGTGAGCCGATAGGTGGTGAGCACGTAGGGGAACACCGCCGCCCCCGGCGAAGCGGGGTCGGCGGCGAGGTGGTTGCCCGGCCGGGGGTACAGGCGGCGGGCGGGGTTGCGCTCGTGGCCGACGTGGAGCGGGTTGGTGAAGGGGGACTCCTGCGGTTCGTAGTGGGTGGGCAGCGGCCCGTCGACCACCCCGGTGGGGGCGAACAGCCAGCCGCGCCCGTCGTCCTGCACGACGAACGGCTCGCTCCCCGAGAGCCCGTCGGGGCCGGTGCTTCCCTCTCCCGGCTGGTAGTCGGGCGGCCGGTCGACCACGAAGTCGGGGGTGTCGTGGCCGACCCAGCGCCGCTCCTGGTCGTCCCACCACACGTAGGCCTTGCGCTCGCTCCAGGGCTCGCCGGCGGGGTCGGCCGAAGCCCGGTTGTAGAGCAACCGGCGGTTCGCCGGCCACGCCCAGCCCCACTGCGAGCCGGTCCGGTCCTGCTGGAGGTGGGGGATGCGCCGGGTGGCCCGGTTGACCCCGCCGGCATAGACCCCGCAGTAGATCCAGCACCCGCACACAGTCGAGCCGTCGGGAGCGAACTCAGTGTAGCTCGACAGCGGGCGGCCGGCGGCGTCCCAGCCGTTGATCTCCGCGAGCACCGCCTCGGCGACCGGCTCGTCGAGGCGTCCCTCGGTCGGGTAGTCCCAGGTGAGATCGAGTAGCGGTCGGTCCATCTCGTCGGTCGAGCCGGCCAGCTTCTCGCGGATCCGCCGGCCGAGATGGTAGACGAACCAGAGGTCGCTGCGGCAGTCGCCCTCGGGCTCGACGGCCTGGTGGTGCCATTGCAGCAGGCGCTGGGTGTTGGTGAAGCTGCCAGCCTTCTCGGTGTGCGCCGCCGCGGGGAAGAAGAACACCTCGGTCCCAATCTCCTCGGTGGTGAGCTCGCCGCTCTCGATCTCCGGGCCGTCCTTCCACCACGTGGCGGACTCGATGAGCGAGAAGTCGCGCACCACCAGCCAGTCCAGATTGGCCATGCCCAGTCGTTGCAGGCGGGTGTTGGCCGAACCGACCGCCGGGTTCTCGCCGAAGAGGAAGTAGCCCTTGCAGCGCCCCTCCAGCTGCTCGACCACGGTGTCGTAGGTGCTGTGGCTGCCGGTGATGCGCGGTAGGTAATCGAAGCAGAAGTCGTTGTCGGGCATGGCCACCGGACCCCACCAGGCCTTCAGTAGGCTGACCAGGTAGGCGTCGAGGTGGGCCCAGTAGCCGCGGGTGGTCGAGTCGGCGTCGACGAAGTCCCGCAGAGTCTCGTGCCGGTGGGCGTGGGGCATGGGGATGTAGCCGGGCAGCAGGTCGAAAAGCGTCGGGATGTCGCTCGAGCCCTGGATGCTCGCATGGCCTCGCATGGCGGCGATCCCCCCGCCGGGCCGGCCGATGTTGCCGAGCAGGAGCTGGAGGATCGACGCCGCCCGGATGAACTGCACCCCGACGGTGTGCTGGGTCCAGCCGACGGCGTAGACGAACGCGGTGGTCCGCTCCCGGTTGGAGTTGTCGGTGACCGCCTCGCACACCCGACGGAAGCTGGCCTGCGGCACGCCGCAGACCTGCTCGACCAGCTCGGGGGTGTAGCGGGCGTAGTGGCGCCGGAGGATCTGGAACACGCAGCGGGGGTGTTGCAGGGTCTCGTCCCGCTGAGGGCTCGCGCCGCCGGCCCGGTCGCCCTCGCCGCCCGGCTCCGCCCGGTGGAACTGGTCGCGCGCCCCGGAAGCGGCGTTGACCGTCGTCCCTTCGTACTGCCAGCTGCCGGGCAGGTAGCGGCGGGTCTCGGGGTCGAAGCCGGAGAACACCCCGCCGAGGTCCTCGGTGTCGGTGTAGTCCTCGCGGATGATCGTCGAGGCGTTGGTGTAGGCCTTGACGTACTCCTCGAACCACTTGCCCTCGGCGAGGACGTAGTTGATGATCCCTCCGAGGAAGGCAATGTCGGTGCCGGCGCGCAAGGGCACGTACAGGTCGGCCAGGGCGCTCGTACGGCTGAAGCGCGGGTCGACATGGACCACGACCGCCCCCTTGGCCTTGGCCTCGACCACCCACTGGTAGGCGACGGGGTGTGCCTCGGCCATGTTGGACCCCTGGATGACGATGCAGTCGGCGTTCTGCAGGTCGGCGGGGAACGTGGTCGCCCCACCCCGACCGAAGCTCGTGCCGAGACCGACCACCGTCGAGCTGTGGCAGATCCGCGCCTGGTTCTCGACCTGGACCACGCCGAGGGCGCTGAACAGCTTCTTGATGAGATAGTTCTCCTCGTTGTCGAGCGTGGCGCCCCCCAGGCTGGCGAGACCCATGCTGCGCCGCACGCGCTTGCCGCCGGCTTCCCACTCCCAGCCCTTCCGCCGGGACTCGATGACCCGGTCGGCCACCATGTCGAGGGCAGCGTCGAGGGAGATCGGCTCCCACTCACTGGCGTGGGGCCGGCGGTGGAGCACCTGGCGGACCCGGGAAGGACCGGTGGTGAGCTGCAGGGTCGCGGAGCCCTTCGGGCAGAGCCGGCCCCGGCTGACCGGCGAGTCGGGGTCCCCCTCGATCTGGGTGACCCTGCCGGCGCTCACGTAGACGTTCTGGCCGCAGCCGACCGCGCAGTAGGGGCAGACCGACTTCACGACCCGGTCGGCACTGGCGGTGCGCGCCCGAAGCGACCGCGTCCGTGGGGAGGCCACTGCCGCTCCGCGCCCGAGCCGGTCGGGCCCGCTCAGCTGGCGGAGCAGCGGCCAGCCCGGCTGCCGGCGGCTCATCGGGCGTGGTCGGGGACGCCTCGTGCCCGGGCGGCGGCTCGCATCGGCTCGTCAGCCTCCACCCGGGCCCGGACGAACCCCTCGACCAGGGGATGCTCGCTCGGGTTGTGGTGGGCCACGCCGAGCAGTTCCTGTACTCCGCCACGGATGAACCCGGGACGGGCCAGCTGCTCGGGGGTGAGGCTGCCGCTGCCGTCGGCGGGAACGCCGGTGGCAATCAGGTACGCCTGGCCGGCCGGCACCCCGAGGCGGCGTCCGGCCTCCTCGTAGCCGACGCCGGCCTCGATCTGGCTTCGGACCTGTTCTCGTGTGGGCACGGGCCCCTCCGGGCACGCTAGGCTCTGGGGGTCCCTACCCGCCCCGGGCCCGCGCCTCCCCGAGCCGGGGGCGAGACGGTCAGCAGGGACGGGGGTCGAAGTTGGGCGTGGTGCGGTTCTGGACTATCGAGCCGGGGTTGGAGGGGACTGCGGTGGAGGGCATGCGGATCTCCGAGGAGGAGCCGGAGCGGTTCGGGGTCCGCGCGCTCGTCGACGGAGAGGTGCGCCGTGCCCCGGTGCCCGTCGCCGACGACGCCTGGGCCTCGACCGCCGCTCGCCAGGAGCTGAGGACCTGGGCGTCCTTCCCCGGCACCGGGAAGAGCACGTCGCCGTAGGGGCCGTAGTTGTTCACGATCTGGGTCGGGACGGTGAAGGTCCGGATCGAGCTCAGGGGCATCGAGCGGAAGTCGAGGCCGAGGTGCACCAGGGTCGAGAAGCTGAGCCCCTTGTCGACCAGGACGTTGTGCACCGCCGCCCCGAGGAAGGTGTTGAGCCGCAGGGGGTCGGTGAGGAGGCTGCCACGCACCCGCTGTGCAGCAGCCCGCAGGAAGGCCTGCTGGCGGTGGATGCGACCGAACCCGGCCGTGGGGTCGTAGTGCCACGTTCCCCCCACCTCGTACTGGAAGAAGCGGCTCCGGACCAGTGCGAGGGCTTGGGTCCCGCCGAGCAGGTGGCAGCCTGCGGTGGGGACCTGCAGGCCCGACATGAGGTCCTTGGACGGGTAGGGGAAGTCGATCCGGACCCCGCCGAGGGCGTCCACCATGCGCACGACCCCCGAGAAGTTGATCTCGACGTAGTGCTGCACCGAGACGTGGAGGTCCTCCTCCACGGTGCGCACCATCGCGCCCGGCCCCTGGTTGAGTGCGTCCGAGATCTTGTTGGAGCCGCCCGAGCCGGCGATCGGTGCGAAGTAGTCGTAGGGGATCGAGAGGAGCGCGATCCTCTCCGTGCGCGGGTCGATCCTCGCCAGCAGCATCGTGTCGGCCCGGCTCCCCCCGACCTGCGCACCCGAGCCGTAGGCCCTCGCCGCTGCTCCGGTGAGCCCCTGGCGCGAGTCGCTGCCGATCACGAGCACGTTGAACGGGCCGCTCACCGGGGCGCTCTTCAGCGCGGGTACCGAAGCCTTCGGGACCTGGCTGTAGCGGTAGCGGCCGTAGGCGTAGATCCCACCCCCGAGGAGCAGAAACGCGGAGACGAACACGCCGGCCCCGACGAGAGCGAACCGGAGGGGCCGCTTGCGGCCGGGACGGCCTGGACGGTGCGGGGCAACGCTCACCACCCATGCGATGGTACCGAGGGGCTCCGGGAGGGGGGCCGCGGCTCGGGAGGCTACGGCTCCGCGGCCGGGGTAGGGTCAGGAGCGGGTGAGGATCCGCTGGACGCGGGGACCGAGGCGGGCCAGCAGCTCGTGAGCGATCGTGCCGGACGGGCCGGCCAGCTCCTCGAGCGGGAGCGACCAGTCGTGGTGGCGGCCGTAGACGAGCACGTCCGCGCCCACCGTCGCCTCCGGGCAGTCGGTCAGGTCGATGGTCATGGAGTCCATCGACACCCGCCCGACGACCGGGCACCGCACGCCGGCGACGACCGCCACCCCGGCGTTGGACGCCGAACGGGGCACCCCGTCGTGGTAGCCGGCGGGCACCACCCCCACCCGCCGGCCCCCGGCCGGGGCGGTGAACGTCCCGCCGTAGCCGACTCGCTCCCCGGTCGGCACCTCGACCACCTCGACCACCCGCGAGACGAGCCCGACGGCGCACTCCAGCTCCATGCGCTCGGCGGTCGTCGCCGAGGGGTGGACACCGTAGAGGCCGAGGCCGATGCGGACCATGTCGAAGCGGGCCTCGGGGAAGCGGATGGTCGCCGCGGTCGCCGCTGCGTGGCTCGTCGGCACCTCGACGCCGGCGTCCGCCAGCGCGGTGCCGACCGCCCGGAAGCGGCGCAGCTGCTCGGAGGTGGCCGCGTCCTCCGCCGGGTCGTCCGCCGAGGCGAGATGGGTCATCAGCCCGGCCAGGCGGATCCCGGGGGCGCTGGCCAGCCGCCGGCCGGCGACCACCGCGGCGTCGGGAACGAAGCCGGTGCGGTGCATGCCGCTGTCGACCTCCAGGTGCACATCCAGTCCGCCGTCGAGGTCGGCGCGGAGGATCGCGTCGAGCAGCTCGGGGCCGTACACGAGCGGGGTGAGCCTGTATCGGAGCATCTTCGGCAGCTCCGCCGCGGTGCCGAGCAGCACGAGGATCGGCAGGGCAATCCCCGACCGGCGCAGGGCCACGCCCTCGTCGACGCCTGCCACGCCGAGCGCGTCGGCGCCGGCAGCCTGGAGGACCG
>JAJZWW010000106.1 GCA_021846485.1 Actinomycetes bacterium | reverse complement strand
TGGTCGAGGCGCAGGCCGAGGACGGTGTCGCCCACGTCGAGGGTGGCGAGGTAGGCGGCCAGGTTGGCGTTGGACCCCGAGTGTGGCTGGACGTTGGCGTGCTGCGCCCCGAACAGCTCGCACGCCCGGCTGCGGGCCAGCTGCTCGACGTCGTCGACCACCCGGTTGCCGCCGTAGTAGCGCTTGCCAGGGTAGCCCTCGGAGTACTTGTTGGTGAGCACCGAGCCGGTGGCGGCCATCACCGCCGGCGAGGTGAAGTTCTCCGAGGCGATCAGCTGCAGCGTCGTGCTCTGGCGTTCGAGCTCCCGCCCGATCAGCCCGAACAGCTCCGGGTCGTCGTCCACCTCCCTCACTCTAGGGCTTGCACGCTCGGCCAGAGGACTCCGGGGCGCAGCAGCCGGAGCCCCCGGCCCTCGACCGCGACCACCGTCGAGGGCTCTCCGGCGCACGGCCCGCCGTCGAGGACCACCTCCACCCCGTCCAGTCCGGCGGCGAGGGCCGCAGCAGAGGGGAAAGGCGCCCCGCCGTGGCGGTTGGCGCTGGTGACCGCTAGCGGCCCGGTGGCCGCCGTCAGTGCCCGAACAAGGCTGTGGTCCGGGCAGCGCACACCTACCGTGGTGCCGTCCCCGCCCAGGTCAGCGCCGAGGTCCGGGGGCGCGGGCACGACGATCGTCAGGGCTCCTGGCCAGAAGGCGTCCATCAGCGCCTCGGCTCGCTCGGGTACCATCCCGAGCAGCTGGAGCGCCTGGCCGGCGTCGGCCACGAGGACCGGGAGGGCGACGCCGTGGGGCCGGCTCTTGACCGCGAACAGCCGGTCGGTCGCCCCGGGCCGCCACGGGTCGACGGCGAGCCCGTAGACCGTGTCGGTCGGCACCCCCACCACCAGCCCGGCGCGCAAGGCGGCGACCGCCTCGGGCGGCGGGGACCCGCCGGCCACCGGGACGACCCGGGCGCTCACCGCCGGACCACCAGCACCCGGTCGCGCCCGGCGAGGTCGGCTCGCACCTCCAGCGCGCCGAGCCCGGCCGCCCGGGCGAGGCGGGCCGCCTCGGGCACCTGGGGTGGGGACAGCTCGACGACGACGGCGCCGTCGTCGGCCAGCCAGCCGGGCGCTCCTGCGAGGATCGCGGCCAGCGCCTCGGTGCCCGTGGGCCCGGCCTCGAGGGCGCTGGCCGGCTCCCAGTCACGCACCGCGGGGTCGGCCGCGGCGAGCTCCGCCGCCGACAGGTACGGAGGGTTGGACACCACCAGGTCCACCCGACCCCGCAGCTCACCGGGGAGCGCCGCCCACCAGTCCCCGAGGGCGAGGCGAAGCCGGGCGGCCCGCCCGCCGACGCCGGCGGCGTTGGCCGCGGCGACGTCGAGGGCGGCGGGGGAGGCGTCGGTCGCCCAGACCGCCACCCCGGGGTGCTCGGCGACCAGCGAGAGGGCGACCGCCCCGCTGCCGGTGCCCAGGTCGACGGCCAGCGCGCTGGCCCGGGGGGCGAGCGCCTCGAGCGCCACGCCGACGAGGACCTCGGTCTCGGGGCGGGGGATGAGCACCCTACGGTCGACCAGCAGCTCCAGGGTGCGGAACGCCCAGCTCCCGAGCACGTACTGCAGCGGCTCGCCGGTCGAGCGCCGCTCGAGCATCGCCCCGAACCGCCGCCCCGGCTGCTCCCCCACCGGGTCGTCGCCGCACGCCGGCCACGGCCGACCGGAAGCCTCCTCGACCAGCCAACGGGCCTCCCGGGGAGAGCCGAGGCGGTCGAGGGCGACGCGGTGCAACTCCCGCCAGGTGCCCTGGAGGGTCTCAGCGGTCACCGGAGAGCTGGCGGGTCCGCTCGTCGGCGAGCAGGGCGTCGACGATCTCGTCGAGCTCGCCGGCGAGGATCTTGTCGAGCTTGTAGAGGGTTAGGCCGATGCGGTGGTCGGTGACCCGGTTCTCCTTGTAGTTGTAGGTGCGGATCTTGTCGGCCCGACTTCCCTGGCCGACCTGGCTCTTGCGGGCCTGGGAGGCCTCGGCCGCCTGGCGGTCCCGCTCTGCTTGGAGGAGCCGGGCGCGCAGCACCGCGAGGGCCCTGGCCCGGTTCTGGATCTGGCTCTTCTCGTCCTGCATGGCGACCACCGTGCCCGTCGGCAGGTGGGTGAGCCGCACCGCCGAGTCAGTGGTGTTGACCGACTGGCCGCCGGGCCCGGTGGAGCGGTAGACGTCGACCTTCAGGTCCTTGTCGTCGATCTGGACGTCGAGCTCCTCGGCCTCGGGGAGCACCGTGACCGTAGCGGTGGAGGTGTGGACCCGACCCTGGGTCTCGGTGGTCGGGACCCGCTGCACCCGGTGGGTCCCACCCTCGAACTTGAGCAGCGTCCACGCCCGCTCGCCCTTGACGAGCGACGACACCTCGTTGAAGCCGCCCATCTCCGAGCGGTCCGCGCCGAGCGGCTCGACCGTGAGCCCGCAGCGCTCGGCGAAGCGCAGGTACATCTCGTGGAGGTCCCGGGCCCACAGGTTGCCCTCCTCGCCCCCTTCGGCGCCGCGGATCTCGACGATCACGTTGCGTCCGTCGTCGGGGTCGCGAGGCAGGAGCAGGACCCGCAGGGCTTCGTCGATCTCCGCCAGGCGGGCCTCGGCCGACTCGATCTCGGAGCGCAGCTCGGCGCGCTCGGCCGGCTCGGCGTCGAGGATCATCTCCCTCGCGGCCCCGAGGTCGCCCTCGACCACCCGCCGTTCCCGGGCGGCGAGGACCACCGCCTCGAGCTCGCGGTGGCGGCGGGACACGTCGCGCAGGCGGGCCCGGTCGGCGAGCACCGCAGGGTCGGCGAGCTGCGCGAGGACCAGCTCGTACTCCCGTTCGAGTCCGGGCAGGCGGTCGAGCACGGTTTCCGAGCCTACCGACAGACGGCTGCGGCCCAGTCCCGGCGAGCGCCGGTGCCGCCCGGCCCAGCGTGGGTCGCGCCCGAGCGACGCCTTTCCCCTCCGAGCCTCTCCCCTCCCGGCGGCGAGCCCGGGGCATCGCCCGGACCTGCGTGGGTCAGGCCTTGGCGCCCCGCCGGCCGTAGCGGCGCTCGAAACGCTCCACCCGGCCGCCGGTGTCCACCAGCTTCTGCTTGCCGGTGTAGAACGGGTGGCACTCGTTGCACAGCTCGGTGGTGAGCGACGCCTTGGTCGAGCGGGTGGTGAAGCTGTTGCCGCACGAGCAGGTGACGGTGGCCGTCTCGTACTGGGGATGGGTCTCGGTCTTCATCTGTCGGTTCTCCTCTCGGGCGCTCGCAACGCCCGTCCCGTCGCGGCCATTCCCAGTATGGCCCACCGGCTGCGCGCCGCGGGCCGGGTCACGGGCGGTCACCGGCCAGGTCGGCCAGGAGCTCCTCGTTGCTCTGCGTCGCCCGCAGACGGTCGAGGAGGGCCTCGTACCCGGCGGCGTGATCCCCCCCGGCGCCAAGGGCGACCAGCTCCCCGCGCAGCTTCCACACCTGCTGTAGCTGGTCCCGTTCGAAGAGCAGCTCCTCGTGGCGGGTCGAGGAGCCCTCGACGTCGATCGCCGGGTGGAGCCGCCGCTCCGCCAGGCTCCGGTCCAGGCGCAGCTCCATGTTGGCGGTCCCTTCCAGCTCCTCGAGCACCGCCTCGTCCAGTGGGCTACCGGTGCCCACCGAGGCGGTGGCCACGATGGTGAGCGAGCCGCCCTCCTCCAGGTTGCGGGCAGCCCCGAAGAGCTTCTTGGGGGCGTGCAGGGCGGCAGCGTCGATCCCGCCCGGCACGATCCGGCCCCCAGCGGGCTGGGCCAGGTTGTAGGCCCGCGCGAGGCGGGTGATGCCGTCGAGGACGACCACCACGTCCCGGCCGAGCTCGACCACCCGCTTGGCCCTCTCGACGGTCAGCTCGGCGACCAGGACGTGCTCTTCCGCCGGCCGGTCGAAGGTGGAGGCCACCACCTCCCCGCCGATCGAGCGGCGCATGTCGGTGACCTCCTCGGGGCGCTCGTCGACGAGCACCACGACGAGCACCACGTCGGGGTGGTTGGCCTCGATCGACCGGGCGATCTGCTTCAACACGGTGGTCCTTCCCGCCATGGGCGGCGAGACAACCAAGGCGCGCTGGCCCCTGGCGATCGGGGCCAGCAGGTCGACGGCCCGGCCGGTGAGGTCGCCGGCGTCCCCGGCCAGCTCCAGGTGGAGGCGCCGGTCGGGGAACACCGGGGTGAGGTCTTCGAAGCGCGGCCGGCCGCGGGCCTCCTCGGGGCTGCGCCCGCCGACGGTGTCGACCCGGACCAGCGCCGGGTACTTCTCGTTGCCGCCGGCGGGGCGGGCCGCTCCGTCGATCCTGTCGCCGCGGCGGAGGGCGAAGCGGCGTACCTGGCTGATGGAGACGTACACGTCGGTCGGGCCCGGCACTGGCCCGGTGGTGCGCAGGAAGCCGTAGCCCTCCTCACGCAAGTCGAACAGCCCGGAGACGGGGACCGGTTCCCCCGAGAACGGCTGCTCCGGAGCCTGGCCGGGGAGGTCCCGCTCGACGCGCTCGGTCCGGTCCCGCCCCCTGCGCCGCCGGCTGCGGCGGTTGCCCGGCTCGCCGTCGGAGCCGGCTTCGGCCCCCTCCTCGGCCCCGGCGACGGGACCCGTCGGTGCGGGCCCGCTGCGGGGGGCCGGCCCGGCCGCCTGCATGGGGCCCTCGGCGCGCCCATCCCGGCGGGGGACCTCGTTGCGAGCCGGGTGCGCCTCGGCAGGCCGGGCTCCGCCGGCGCGGGCTCCGCCGGGGACCGGCGGCTGTCCGGTACCGGCCTCGGGCGCCGACAGCTCCTGTGGCTCCGCGCCCCGGCCGGGGCTCGCGTCGACCCCACGCTCCCTGGTCGAGCCGGAAGCCTCTCCGGTCGTGGCCACCCCGGCGGCCTCGTCCACTGCCGGTGCTGCCGACGCAGCAGGTGCTGCAGGCCGCGGCGCCAGGTCGTCCCCTGCCTCGCCGAGAGGCAGCTGCTCGCCGCCGCCGGCGGCGAGCCCGGCCGGCTTGCGCGCCCGGGTCCGGCGGGGACGCGCCTCTTCGGAGGGGGCCTCCTCCACCCCGGTCGCCTGGAGGATCTGGCTGACCAGGTCCGACTTGCGGGCCCGGCTCGTCGGTCTCGTGCCGAGGGCGTTCGCGATCGCGAACAGCTCCTCGCGCTCCTTCGCCTCGAGCACCGAGCGCTCGAGTTGCGGTTCGCTCATCGTTGACCTCTTCCGGGCTGGGGGACGTCGCGGGGCCGGGGGGTCGCCGTCCCTGTCGGGACCGGCGCTCCCCGGCGATCTGGGGTGGCCGCCACGGCCGGCGCCACCTCCGGCCGCACGAGCAGCGGCAACGAGGGCGCACCCGGGACGGGGGCGTGCGCCGAGGATAGCGACCGTCGGGGGGAGCTGTCGCAAAGCTACGTTCTGGAGGCGGTGACCGACCGTCCGCAAGCAGGCCGTCGTGATGCTCGTGGCGCGTCACGTAGAGGCCGACGGCGATCACCGCCCTCAAGCGGGCTCGACGGCAGCTTCCGCGGAGCAGGACAACGACCCGGCGGGTACGGTCGCAATCCCTCGGCGGCCGGCTCCCGTAGGGATGACCGTGACCGAGCACCGTCCCGAGAACCCCGCAACCAGCCGCGCCCGGATCCTCGCCTACCCGCTCGGCGCCGCCCTCCTGGTCGCGACAGGCTCGATCCACCTGGTGCTCGCGCTCACCACCTACGGGGGGATCCCGACCATCGGCACCCTGTTCCTCGGGCAGGCGGCGACGTCTCTCGGCCTCGCCGTGGCGCTGCTCGCCCTGCGCCGCCCGCTGATCGCCGCCGCGGGGGCGCTGCTCCTGCTCGCCACCCTGGGCGGCTACCTGCTGGCGCTCCTCGTCGGGCTGTTCGGGTTCCGGGAGGTCCTCACCGGCGCCGGTGTCGCCGCCGCGGTGGTGGAGATCGCCGGCGCCACGGTACTGACCGCAGCCGCCGCCCCGGCCTTGCGGATCCCCGCAGGGACCCGCCGGGCGGCGCCGGCGGTCGTGGCCGCCCTCGCCCTCGGCGCGACCGTCCCGTCGCTGGCGACCTCCGGCGGACCGGGTGGCGTGGCCCGGGCGGCTGGCGGCGGCCCGGTGGTCGAGGTGGTCCACCTCCCCCGCTTCGGCGCGGTGCTCGCCGACCACCGGGGCTACACCTTGTACGTCCTCTCCATCGAGACGGGTGGCCGGATCGTCTGCCGCGGCGGGTGCCTGTCGATCTGGCCGCCGCTACTGGTGCCGGGGTCGGTCCGCCGGGTGGTTGCCCCTCACGAGGTCGGCGGACACCTGGGCCTCGTCGCCCGCCCCGGGGGCGTCGAACAGGTGACCGACAACGGATACCCCCTCTACACCTACGCCGGCGACGGCCAGCCCCGCCAGGCCGCCGGCGAGGGGATCGACTCCTTCGGCGGGGTCTGGTACCTGGTGAGCGCTTCGGCGAGCAGCCCCCGGGCGACCCCGCTGCGCCAGCGCTAGCGAACGGCGAGCACGCCCCATCCGACGCGGCGAGCGCCCCCCGCCCGGACACCCCGGCCCGGGCCGGACCCGCGGCTCGGCGCAGCTCAGCAGCTGTCGCGGGACCTGCGCGGAGGCGGCGGCCACCCCCGGAAAGTCGTCTTGCGCCAGCTGATCACAGGCCCAGCTCGGCGCGGACCGCCTTCACGTCGGCTTCGACCACTGCGGGCACCGCGATCTGGCTGATGGCGATGTCGGGGTCCTTCAGCCCGTGGCCGGTCAGCACGCAGACCACCCGGGCGCCGGCTGGGGCGCCGTGCTCGAGCAGACCGGCGACCGACGCCGCCGACGCCGGCTCACAGAACACCGACTCCTCCTCGGCGAGGAAGCGGTAGGCAGCGAGGATCGCCTCGTCGCTGACCGCTCCGATCGCCCCACCCGACTCGGCCGCAGCCGCGGACGCCCCGGCCCAGGACGCCGGCCGGCCGATGCGAATGGCCGTCGCCACTGTCTCGGGCTGCTCCACCGGGTGGCCGAGGACGATGGGGGCTGCCCCGGCCGCCTGGAAGCCGAGCATGCGCGGCAGCGCCCCGATCCGGCCGACGTCGAGCTCCTCCCGATAGCCCTTCCAGTAGGCGGTGATGTTGCCGGCGTTGCCGACCGGCATGCAGTGCAGGTCGGGGGCGGCCCCGAGCACGTCGACCACCTCGAACGCGGCAGTCTTCTGGCCCTCGATGCGAAACGGGTTGATGGAGTTGACCACTGTCACCCGGGAGGTCTTCCCGAGCTCCCGGACGATGTCCAGGGCGGCATCGAAGTTACCCCGGATCTGCAGGACGCGCGCCCCATGAACGAGTGCCTGGGCGAGCTTGCCGAGGGCGATGTAGCCGTCGGGGATGAGCACCGCGCAGGTCATGCCCGCCCGGGCGGCGTAAGCGGCCGCCGATGCCGAGGTGTTGCCGGTCGACCCGCAGACCACCGCCTCGGTACCCTCCTCCAGCGCCTTGGAGATCGCCAGAGTCATCCCCCGGTCCTTGAACGAGCCGGTCGGGTTGGCGCCTTCCACCTTGAGGTGGACCTCGGCCCCGACCCGCTCCGAGAGCCGGGGGGCGGGCAGCAGGGGTGTCGCCCCCTCGAGGAGGGTGACCACCGGCGTGGAACCGGTGACCGGCAGCCGGTCGCGGTACTCCTCGATGAGGCCGCGCCACCCTGGCGCAGGGCTCACCCGCCCACCACCCGGACCAGGCCCCCGACCCGGCGCACCGCGTCGAGGCCGCGCAGCTCCACCAGGCAGGCCTGCATGTCGCGCTCGACCGCCGGGTGGGTGACGAAGACCAGCCGCGCCCCGCCCTCGCCGCCTTCCTGTTCCATAGAGCGCACCGACACCGAGTGGGCGCCGAGCGCGCCGGATACGGCGTGCAGGACCCCGGGGCGGTCGACGACGTCGAGGGTCAGGTAGTAGGCGACCACCAGCTCGTCGATCGACCTGCGGGGCACGTCCCGCAGGGCGGGCGTCCGGCCGGCGCCCCCGACGGTGAGGTTGTGGGCCGCGTCGATCAGGTCGCCGAGGACCGCGCTGGCGGTGGGGGCCCCCCCGGCACCCCGGCCGAGGAACATGAGCTCTCCCACGCTCTCCCCTTCGACGAACACCGCGTTGAACGAGTCCCGTACCGCCGCCAGGGGATGGGCGGCGGGGACCATCGCCGGGTGCACCCGGACGGCGACCGCGCCGGCACTCTCCTCGACCACCGCCAACGGCTTGATGACGAAGCCGAGCCGCCGCGCGGAGACGATGTCGTCGGCGACGATGCCGCCTATCCCCTCCCGGTCGACGTCGCCGGCGACCACCCGGGCCCCGAACGCGACGTTGGCGATGATCGCCGCCTTGGCGGCCGCGTCAAACCCCTCGACGTCGGCGGTCGGGTCCCGTTCGGCCAGCCCGAGGCCCTGGGCGCCGGCGAGCGCCTCCTGGTAGGACACGCCGTCGGCTTCCATCCGGGAGAGGATGTAGTTGGTCGTCCCGTTGACGATGCCGATCACCCGGTGGATCCGCTCCCCGGCGAGCGACTCGCGCAGCGGACGGATGAGGGGGATGCCCCCCGCCACGGCGGCCTCGAACAGCAGGTCCCTGCCGGCGGCGGCCGCGGCGGCGAACAGCTCCGTCCCGCAGTTGGCCAGCAGCTCCTTGTTGGCGGTCACCACCGGCTTGCCCGCCGCCAGTGCGGAGAGGATCAAGGTCCGTGCCGGCTCGATCCCGCCCATCACCTCAACCACCACGTCCACCTCGGGGTCGGTGACCGTCGCCCGGGTATCGGTGGTCAGCAGGCCGGTGGGGATCGGAGCGGGGCGGGGCCGCGACAGGCTGCGCACCGCCACCGACCGCAGCTCGAGGCTCATCGTGGTGCGCTCGGCGATGCGTTCCTCGTCGGCGAGCAGCAG
>JAJZWW010000105.1 GCA_021846485.1 Actinomycetes bacterium | reverse complement strand
CCCTAAGACACCCTCGACTGCGCCTGCGGGCTCTACCTGGGTGATCCCACCGCCTGGTCGGATCGCCTGCCAGATCGCTGACCCGCTTTCACGCGAGAACTTCCGCGGAGGACCACTTAGCGCTCGACGGCCCGTTGCATGCTCCGGGCCAGCCGCTCGACGCCCTCATCCTCCCGCCCCGGCGCCACTCCCTGGTAGATGTCGAGGAACACCGACAACGTCCGGTGCCCCGACCACCGCTGGCAGACGACGGCGTCGACGCCCTCCCGCAACCACCACGAGCAAGCGGCGTGGCGCAGGTCATGCCGGCGTAGACGTGACAGCTTGGGCTGGCGCAGGTCGTCGGCCGGCAGGTCGCTACGTCGAGGGAAGATCTTGGAGCGAGCCGGTTCCCACACGTTGCGGCCGAACATGTCGTGATCGAAGGGCCGGCCCGCCCGGTGGAAGACGAGGCCGCCGGGTCCCTCCCCGTAAAGCTGTCGATGCTCCCTCAGGCGGGTGGCGAGCATCGGGGGCACTGGTACCCGGCGGCTGTCGGCCAGGTCCCGGTCCTTGAGCGGCCCCCACTCCGGGTCCTCGCCCGGATCGAGCCAACGCTCCGAGGTGGGCCGCCACGTGCGTCGCACCGTCAACCACCCCGGCCCGTCGCCTACGGGAAGCTCGACGTCGTCCCACACCAACCCGGTGGCCTCGCCCCAGCGCAACCCGCACAGCGCCATCACCAGGACGAAGCACTCGACGATCCCGCCCCAGGTCCCCTCCGTGGCGCACGCCTCGGCCAGTGCTATCGACTGGTTGACGCTGAGCACCATGTCAGCGTCGACCGCCAGGCCGGCACGGCCGGTCAGCATCGTGGCCTTCCCCTTGACCTTGCGTCGGGGCCGGACAGCGAGCCACGGGTTGCGCTCGACCGGGATGTCGTCGCGGCCGACCGCCCAGGACCAGCATCCCTTGAGCGGCTGCAAGAAGCGGACCATGGTCGCCGGCGACACGGGGCTGGCCCCGTCGCGGCTACTCGTCTCGAAGCGGGCCACGAACGCCTCTACCTGCTCCGAGCTCAGCGAGTCCGCCGGGGCGGAGTGCGCCTCGAGCCACGCCCGCCCGGCGAGTTGCGAGTCGGTGAGCCCGCCGGTGAGGTGCTCGGGCAGGAAGCTGGCGGAGCGCAGGAAGTCCTCGACAGCCTCCTCCTGCCGGCCGGAGGGCTCCGCCCCGGGCCGCAGCAGCCAGCGCCGGGCCCGGTTGAACGACCGGGCGGCCGCGACCTTGGTGGCCGGCTCCCACTCGGGGTGCTGGCGGTAGTAGCGCTCGGTCAGTTCGAAGACGCTGGGCGCGCCGGGGGCGCTCGGCACGTCGGGCGCGATGAACTGCTTGGTCCGCAGGTCGAACGGCAGGCCGAGGGGAAAGTCGCGCTCGACCCGGTCCCTCCAGGCCTGGGCCGTGCCAGCCTTGCGGAACCGCTTGGCCCACAGCACCCCGTCGGCCTTGCCCTTCACGTCCCAGCAGTCGACGCTCCGGCCGCTGGCCCGCTGGGCGGTCGAGGACTTGACCGTCCACGCCGAGAACGTCCGGGGGACCCACGGATCGGGATACGCACGGGCCATCACAGCCTCCTGACGCGAGCTTTCACGCACAGGCAGCCCGTAGGCGGGGCATGCCACCCGGCGACGATCGTAGCGGTCTGCGGTTGGATTGGGGTTGGATCGGGGCCGGCGGAGGCAACGGAGGAGCACGCCAAGCCGGCCCCGATGGGCAGCGACGACCCCGTGTGCAGCGTCCCCCGAGGCCTCCGAGAAGCCGGCAAACGTGGCCTCTGAGCAGGAAGTTTGCCGCCTCTCCGAGCGGTGCGGACCACGGCCGCCGCATCGGCTAGCCTGGGTGCAGGGAGAGGTGCGAGAGCGGCCGAATCGGACTCACTGCTAATGAGTTGACTTGGGAAACCGGGTCCGGGGGTTCAAATCCCCCCCTCTCCGCTCCGGATCAGCCGGCGGTCGCCATCCCGTCGAGCACCGCCTGCTCGGGACCCAGGGTGGCGAGCTCGGCGGCTATGCGGCCGGCGTGCCATCCGTCGCCGTTGGTCACCGACGGGCCGTCGCTGAAGTGCACGTGGTGGAACGTCTGGGTGAAGGCGTCGTCGATCTCCTCCGCCCGGGAGGCGAGGACCGGCAGGATGCTCATCTCCAGGTCCCGCTCGGCTTCCTGGCGAGCCTGGAGGGCGGCCATCGCCAGGCGCTCCCCGATCCGCTGGGCGTAGGCCACGAGGAACGACTGGCGGAACGACCTGGTCCGCGACCGGCCGGAGCGGTCCTTGACCGGACCCTTGGCGAGCATCGCCCGGCTGGCTTGCACCAGCAGCGAGGTGAACAACAGCTCGACGAGGTCGAGGTCGTGCTCGAAGCCGACCACCGCCATCATGGCGAACGACGGGTACCAGATGCAGCGCACGTCGTTGGCTCGGCCGACCGCCGTGAGCAGGGTGGACTTGGACTCGGCGTAGGGGTCGTCGACCGGGATCCTCCGGACCGCCGGACGCTCGCCGCTCGGAGCGCTGCGGCGGGCCACCGCCTCGTCGATGGCGTGGCGGGCCATCAGCTCCTGGGCCTTGGCGGTGAGCGACTCGGCCTCGGCGGTGAACTGGGTCGACTCCGCCTTGGCCAGCAGGGCCCGCACCTTGGCGAGCACCGGGTCGTCGCCTCGCGTCCGGGACCCGAACAGGGCCACGTCGTGCCACTCCGAGGGTCGGGGGGCCAGCGCCTCGATCGCCGGCAGGTGCAACACCAGCCCGAGCAGCCCGAGGGCCGTGAGCAGCCCGTCTCTCAGAGAGGTACCGGGGACCCGGACCGCACCGGCGAGCCAGTCCCCCGCCCGGTCCCGGTCGGCGGGCACGACCAGCTCGTCGAGCTGGCTCGACCAGGCCGCGGGGATGGCCGCTCCCCGGGCCAGCTGCCAGCAGGTGGCCGAGGCCAGGGAGGCGACCGCCAGCGCGACGTGGGCGTCCCGGCAACGGCGGCGGACCTGTCGGACGACCTCCTCCGGCTGCCATCCCCCCTCCCAGGCCGAGGCCATCCCCGCGGCGATCAGCTCGCCCACCACGGCGGTGACGGGAGCGCCCTCCTCGCGATGGACCATCAGGGCGTCGAGCACCCTGTCGGTGTCTGCGTCGTCACCGTCGAACGAGGCCGCCGATCCGACGATCGCCAGGTACTCGATCGCCGCGCGCGCGTCGGGCCGCCACGAGTGGTCCGTCGGGCCGGCTGCGCGCCCGCGCCCGTCCCGTCCCTCACGCCGCTTCTTGTCGGCCCTGCGCCGCTGGTTGTTCCGTCCCATGGTGCCTCCCTCGAGTAGCTCCCGTCAGTCTTCCCGATCGGTGTGACCGGGTGGCGGATGCCAGACTCTCGGGCCCCGTGACCCGCTCAGTCCGACTCCGCTCGTGGCAGAAGACTGCCCTGGAGCGCTTCGCCTCCCACCCTCACCCCGACTTCCTGGCGGTCGCCACGCCCGGGGCGGGCAAGACCACGTTCGCGCTCACCGCGGCGGTCAGCCGGATCGCCGCCCCCGACGGCCCCCGGCGGCTGGTGGTGGTCGCCCCGACCGCCCACCTGAAGCGCCAGTGGGCCGCGGCGGCCACCGCCTTCGGGCTGCACCTCGACGACAAGTGGTCGGCCGGCGAGCCGCTCCCCGGGGACATGCACGGCATCGTCACCACCTACCAGCAGGTAGCGGTCACCGCCCCGGCGCTCGCCGCGGCCGCCCGGGGCGCGATGGTCGTCTTCGACGAGATCCACCACGCCGGCGACGAGCGCGCCTGGGGGGAGGCGGTGCGTACGGCGTTCGGGTCCGCCAGCTGCCGGCTGTCGCTGTCGGGGACGCCGTTCCGCTCCGACACCCGGGCCATCCCGTTCCTGCGCTACGAGCTCGACCTGGCCCGGCCCGACTTCGAGTACGGCTACGGCGAGGCGCTGCGCGACGGGCGGGTCGTGCGCCCGGTCTACTTCCCCCGGACCAACGGCCACATGGAGTGGAGCGCCCCCGACGGCTCGACCTGGGCGGCCGGCTTCGACGACCCCCTCGACACGGTCCGGGCCAACCAGCGCCTGCGGACCGCGCTGTCGCTCGAGGGGGACTGGCTGCCGGCGGTGCTCGCCGGCGCGCACCGCCGGCTCACCGAGATCCGCCGCAGCCACCCCGCCGCCGGGGGCCTGGTCGTGGCGACCGACCAGGACCACGCCCGGGCCGTCGCCGACACCCTGGAGTGGCGACACGGGGCGCGCGCGGTGCTTGCCACCTCCGACGACCCCGGCGCCTCGGACCGCATCTCCGCCTTCGCCGGCTCCGACGACCCGTGGCTGGTGGCGGTGAGGATGGTCTCGGAGGGCGTCGACATCCCCCGCCTCCGGGTCGGGGTGTACGCCACCACCACGACCACCGAGCTGTTCTTCCGGCAGGCGGTCGGCCGGCTGGTGCGCTGGACGCCAGGGCCGACCGCCCAGCGCTCCTACTTCTACATCCCCGACGACACCAGGCTGCGCGGCTGGGCCCACCGCATCGCCGAGACCCGCCGCCACAGCCTGCGCCGGGAGGACCGGGCCGCCGCGGAGACCGACCCGGCGCAGCTCGACCCGCTCCGGGACCCCGCGGCGCGCGACGGCGAGCAGCTCTCGCTGTTCGCGGTGATCTCGGCAGTCGCCACCGACGTCGAGGACCCGGCCCACGAAGCGCCCGGCGCCGAGGACGACCACGCCGCCGACGAGGACCTGCTGCTCACCCTCCCCGCCCTCGCTGAGCCCGGGCCGGGCGCCACCGCGGCGGCCGTCGCCGCCGGCGGGGAGGGCGGCGGGGCGCTGCTCACCCGCCGGGAGCACAAGGCCCACCTGCGGGAGAGCAACGCCGAGCTGGCCCGGGACCTCGCCCGCCGGACCGGCTGGCCGCACTCCCAGGTCAACGCCGAGCTCAACCGCCTGGCCGGGCTGCAACGGGTCCAGGAGGCGACCGTCGAGCAGCTCGAGCGCCGCCTCCGCCGGGCCGAGGCGTGGCGGGCCCGCCTGTGAGCCAACGAGGTGGCGCGCAACCCCAGCCCAACCTCCCCGGCGGGCTGCGCCCGGCGCCCGGCGGCGGCAGAGCCCGGCCTCGCTGGACCCACCGAGGAGAAACTTGCCTGCTGGGCTGTTTCGCACCCAGATCCCGAGGTGAGAGCTGGTGGAGAAAGTCCAGCAGGCAAGTTCCTTCTCTGTGCCCTGGCCGCTGGGCTCCCACGTCAGGGGTCCCGGTGGACCAGCCAGACCCGCGCCTGGTCGCGGGGCCGCATCACGATCCGGTCGAGGTCGACGTGCGCCGGCCGGCTGGCCACGAACGCCACGACCTCCGCTACATCCCCCGCGCTGAGCGGGGTCATGCCTCGGTAGGTGGCCGCAGCCCGCTCGGCGTCGCCGGCGAAGCGTACGAGGGAGAACTCGGTGTCGACCATCCCCGGGTCGATCTCGCTCACCCGCAGCGGCTTGCCGACGTGCTCGATGCGCAGCACGTCGGCGAGGGAGGAGGCGGCGGCCTTGGCGGCGTTGTAGCCGGCGCCCCCGGCGTAGGGCTCGAAGGCGGCGACCGAGCCGACCAGCACCACCTGGCCGTCGCCGGAGCGGAGCAGCGCCGCCAGCAGCGCCCGGGTGACCCGCAGCACGCCGAGCACGTTGGTGTCGAACATGACCCGCCAGCGGGACTCTTCGGCCTCGGCGATCGGGTCGAGGCCGAGGGCGCCGCCGGCGCAGTGCACCACCAGGCGGCAGGCAGGGACCAGTCGGGAAAAGTCCTCCACGGAGGAGGGGTCGGTCACGTCGAGGGGTGACGCCGTCGCCGCCTCGGCACCGAGCTCGGCGGCCAGGGCCTCCAAGCGGTTGACCCGCCGGGCTCCGAGCACCACGTGCCAGCCCCCGGCGGCGAGGGCCCGGGCGCTCGCCGCGCCGATCCCGCTGGAGGCCCCGGTGACCACGGCAACAGGGCGCTCGGGCACGCCGGCACGCTACCCCGGCGACACCCCGTCGCCACCCCGCGGCCACCCCGCGGCCCCCACCCCGCGTCCCCGCCGGCCGCCACCCCGTCGCCCTGCCGGCCGCCACCCGACCGCGCTGGCGGAGGGGAGCCCGTATCCTCCCCGCCGTGGCCGAGGTGCGCATCGACGGTCCCGACCTGGTCGTCGCCATGCGCCCCGGGGAGCGGTTCTGCAGCTTCCGCCTGGGTGATCTGCGGGTCCCCCTCGCCTCGGTCCGGAGGGTCCGGGTGCCGCTCAGCCCGTGGCTGGCCCTGAGGGGGTGGCGTTCGACGGGGCTGGCGGTGCCCGGGTGGATCGCGATGGGCACCCGGCGGCACGGAACCGGGTGGGACTTCACGCTCGTGCGCCGCGGCGGGCCGGCGGTCGTCATCGAGCTCAACGGCCAGCACTTCGGGGAGATCCTGGTGAGCGTCCCCGACGCCCCCGCCGCCGGGGAGGCGATCTCCGCCGCGGCGGGGATCGCCTTCGACCCCACCCCCGACCGCGGCCCGCTCGGGCCGCCCCGCTGAACCCCAGCCGAGGGGCCGGTGGCGCCCGGCTAGGCGCCCCCGGGAGGGTCGATCTCGCCGGTCACCTCGGGGTCCCCGGGCTCGTCTCCCTCCGCCTCCGCGGCCCAGCCGGCGTCGAAGTCCCCGTAGCCCTCCACCTCGTCGCCCTCAGGAGTCTCCTGGTCGTAGCGGCTCGCGGCCGGCGGGACCGGCACCCGCTCGACCGCCTGGGTGATTGCGAGCTGCAGATCCCGCAGCCCGGCGACCACCTCGTCGCGCCGGGAGAGCAGGTCGGCGAGCTCGGCCTCGTGGCGCCGGCGGACGAGGGCGAACTCCTCGGCCATCTGCGCCTGGTCCGCCTGGGTGGCGGCGATCACCTCCTGCGCCCAACCCTCGATCTGCGCCTGGCGCCGCCGGGCCCTCGCCTCGGCCTCGCCGAGGATCGCGGTGGCCCGGGCCCGGGCCTCCGACTCGGTCCGCGCCAGGTGCTCCTCGGCCTCCCGGTGGGCCTCGGCCGAGGTGGCCTGCGCCTCGGCCAGCGCCTCGCTCGCCCGGCGGTGGAGCTCTTCGGCCTCCTCCCGAGCCTCGGTGACGAGCTGCTCGGCCCGGCTCTGCGCCTGGGCCAGCGTGTCGGTCGCCCCGGCCTCCGCCTCGCTCAGGATCAGGGTGATCCGCTCCCCGATGGCCCGCACGGTGTGGGGCGTCTCGCTACGGATGGCGTCCTCCAGCTCCCCGACCCGGGCCCTCAGGCGGGCGACCTCGCTCTCGAGCTCCCGCTGGTGCTGACGGGAGGCGGTCAGCTCCCCGTCGGCGTCATTGGCGTGGACCGCCAACGACTCCAGGTACTCGTCCACCTCGCTCTTGTCGTAACCGCGCATGGTGACGGTGAAGCGGGGCGTGAGGTCGGTGGCCATCGGATCACCTCGAGGTCGGGTAGCTACGGCAAGACGGGCTGCGCGCTGCAGGGAGATCCCGCCGGCCTCCCGGTCCCCGCGTCGATTCTGCCCGACCGGGCGGCCGGCGGCAAGTACCGCTACGTTGGGGCAGGTGAACGATGCCCGCCGTGACAGGGCCGCCTTCATCAGCTTCGAGGAGTCGACCGCAGAGGACTGGGCGGTCATCATCCCCCAGCTGGCCGTCACCCAGGGGGGCGTGCCCGACCGCGTGCTCCAGCAACTCGGGTACCTGCGCAACGACGACGGGGGCTTCCCCGTCGACCGCCTGGAGCACTCGCTGCAGACCGCGACAAGAGCCGAGCGCGACGGGCGCGACGAGGAGTACGTGCTCTGCGCCCTGCTCCACGACATCGGCGACGCCCTGACCCCCTACAACCACGAGGCGGTCGGAGCAGCGATCGCCAAGCCGTTCGTGTCGGAGGCCAACCACTGGATGATGGCCCACCACGGCTACTTCCAGGGCTACTACTTCTGGCATCACCTGGGGGGCGACCGCGACGCCCGGGAGCGCTTCCGGGGCTCGCCGTACTTCGAGCACACCGAGGAGTTCTGCGCCAAGTACGACCAGACGGCGTTCGACCCCGACTACCGCAGCGAGCCGCTCGAGCACTTCGAACCCCTCGTGCGCGCCCGGCTCGGCTCGGCCCCCTGAGCTTCGAGCTGAGCAGCTGTCGCAAAACCCGCGTGAAGGCGGTGATCGGCCGTCCGCCTCTACGTGACGCGCCACGAGTAGTCAGGACGACCTGCTTGGCGACGGCCGGCCACCGCCCCCGGAAGGTAGTCCTGCGACAGCTGCCGAGAAGCTGCCGGCGCTCAGCCGAGCCGGAGGGTCGACCCGCCCGGGCGCTCCTCCCGCCCGCCACCGGTCAGGACCCACACCGATCCACTACCGTGCACCGCCCAGTCCGACGGCCCGCCGACCAGGGCGGTCCGCTCGTCGATCCCGACCACGGTGACCGCCGGGTCCGGTGGCACCAGGAAGCCGGGAACCCGCCGGGCGAAGGCGTCGAAGTGGGGATCACCATCATCCCGGGCAGCGCCCCGAGCCCGACGCTCCCTCCCCCGCCGCGGGACGGCGCAGCGATGCGACCCTCCTGCAGTGGGCCATTGCCCCCGCGCTGCAACCGGCGAGCGGAGCACCCTCCTGCCAGGCGCGGCGCACCGCGTCCCACACCGCGCTGCCCCCTCAGCGGGTCGGCGAGGAACGCCGGGTGACCCCCGGAGAGGTAGACCAGCCCGGCGCCCGGCGACCAGCGCGGCGACGCCCGGGTCCTCCGCGCCGGCCCGGTCGGCGACGGGCAGCACGACCGGCTCGACGCCGAGGCGTGCCGCCTGCTCCCGCCCGAGCCGGTGCCAGCGCTCGACCGCCTCGGGCCCGTCGGGCACCGCGGCGGCGGCGAGCTGCACGTAGCGCCCGGGGCGCCCCTCCA
>JAJZWW010000104.1 GCA_021846485.1 Actinomycetes bacterium | reverse complement strand
TGACACCGACGGCCAGGATTATGCGGACAAAATCCCTACCGACACGCCCGCCACCAGGTAAAACACCCCGACAGGGCACATAACCCCGCCGTCCACCTTTATCTCTACCGGTTATGGGGCCGTCGTTGAGGTAGCCGACGGGAGGTCTCGGTTTCGTCGACCACAACTTCTCTTGATCGTGTCGTCGTAGTCGTCGTTGTCGCTCAAGCTTGGGCCTGCACGGTCCGATGATCGAACACATGTTCGTATTTGGGTGGCTCGGGAGGTCCGGAGGGTGAGGGTGCAGCGGTTGGTGATGCCCGGCGACGGCGGGCGGTCCTGGACGGTGGTCGACGATGAGGGTCTCCCTGTGGAACCGGTGGAGTCCTACCTCGCGTACTTGTCGGCGATCGAGCGGTCGCCTAACACGGTGCGGGCGTACGCCTCCAGCCTAAAGTTCTGGTTCGAGTTCTGCGCCCGGAGGGGTGTGGCGTGGGACCGCGCCGGCGTGGAGGACGTGGCCCGCTTCGTGGCGGACCTGCGGGCGCCGGCGGAGAACGTGATCGTGCTGGAGGCCTCCGCGTCGCGGCGGGCGCCGGCGACGGTGAACCGACATCTGGGGGCGCTGTTCGGCTTCTACGACTACCAGGCCCGCGACGGGGTGGGTCTGGCAGGCGGTCTGGTGGCCTGGCGGCGCTCGGGGCGGGGCGGCTTCAAGCCGTTCTTGCATCACGTCACCAAGGGCCGCCCGGTCCGGACCCGGCCGATCTCACTGCGAGTGGCTCACCATCTCCCTGCAACGTTGAGCGCCGAGCAGATCGGCGCGCTTGTTGCGGCCTGTGACCGGCTGCGGGACCGGCTTCTCTTGGCGGTTCTGGCGGAGACGGGCATGCGGGTTGGCCAGGCCCTCGGCCTTCGTCACGCGGACATCGCCAGCCCGGCCCGCGAGATCCGCATCGTCCCTCGGACCGACAACGCGAATGACGCCCGGGCCAAGTGCCACAGCGTGCACACCATCCCGGTCACCGCCGGCCTGATCCGGTTGTACTCGGAATACCTGTTCGTCGAGTACGGCGATTTCGATTGCGACTACGTGTTCGTGAACCTGTGGGGCCGACCGGTCGGGCATCCGCTGCGCTACCAGGCTGTCGCCGGGCTCGTGGCCCGGCTCAGGGTGCGCACCGGGATCGACTTCCACCTCCACATGTTCCGCCACAGCCACGCCACCGACCTGATCCGCCAAGGGGTCCCGATCGAGCTGGTGTCGAAACGTCTCACCCATGCCAGCGTGGTCACGACCAGCCAGATCTACCTGCACCTGTCCGCCGCGGACGTCGCCGCCGGGCTCGTCCGGGCCGGTGTGTGGCCGGCGAGCGAGGCGCGGCCATGAGAGCCGTCGGCGAAGCCCGCACCGGCGCCGCCCGCCGGTGGGCGTCGGTGCTGGGCGACGCGCTCCGAGCGGAGTTCAACGTCGAGGTCTACCTGCCCGAGCCGGGCGACCCGGTCCTGGGGCGCACGGCATGCCGGATCCGCGGCTGTGAAGGCTTCACCAAGGCGCAGGGCTTGTGCGACGGCCACCACCGGGAATGGACGGCGACGGGCAGACCCGACCTGGACGGCTTCACGGCGGCGGCCTCGCCGTTGAGCCGCCAGCCCCGACGACCGAGCGGCTTCGACCTGTTCCGTCTCGGCGAGATCGCCCGTGCCGAGTGGTGCTACGTGCTGCAGTGCCGCCACGACGAGCGGGGCGCCCCGATCACCCCGCTGGTGGTGTCGGATCTCACCGAGCTGATCCGAACGTCGGGGGCCCGCTCCCTGCTGGACCGTCCGATCGAACGGTGGCTCGCCGAGCTCGCCGGTCGCCAACCTCACGGCGGCTCGCACCACCGGGCGCTGCTGCGTTACGCCTACGCCCGACTCGAGGACCTGGCCGCCGCCGGCGACCCCGACGTGCTCTACGGGCGCGACATCTGGGACGCCCGCCGCCTCGGGATCGAGCCGCACCGCTCCCCACACCGGATCAGCTTCACCGCCATCGACCCGGCCTGGCTGCGCGTCGCCGCCAAGGGCTGGGCCAGGTTCCGTCTCGCCACCGGGACCAGGTTCTCCTCCGTCGCCGGCGACATCTCCGCGTTGCGCGCTTTCTCCGCGTTCGTGGCCGCCCGGCCGTCGACACCGCCGGCTAGCGAGGCGGGCGTCGACCGAGCGCTGATCGAGGACTACCTGCTGCACCTGGTCGGCTCCGGCCGCTCGGCGGCCACCCGCACCGGCATGCTCGTCGGGCTCAAACTGTTCTTGGACCACGCTCGCCGCCACAACCTGCTGCCACGGCTGCCCGCCTCAGCCGTCGTCTACAGCGAAGACCTCCCCCGACGCGAGCCAGCCGTGCCCCGCTTCATCGACGAGGCGGCCATGGCCCAACTCGAGTCCGGCGACGCTCTCGCCCAACTCCCCGACGCCAGCACCCGCCACCTCGTCGTCGTCCTCATCGAGACCGGCCTGCGCCTCGGGGATGCCTGCCTGCTCGACTTCGACTGCGTCATGGTCGACTCCGCCGGCTGGCCGTGCCTGCGCTACCACAACTCCAAGGTCACAACCGAATGCCTCGTCCCCCTCTCGGAGCGGGCCGCGGCGACCATCGCCGCACAACAAGCACACGTCCGGTCCCGGTTCGCGGCCGGTTCCCCGTTGCTATTCCCCCGAGAGCGCGCCAACCCCGACGGGGCCCGGCCCTATGTGACGACCACTCTCGCGAAGCGGCTCCACGACTGGTGCCAGGCGATCGGCCTTCGCGACGAGGCCGGCCTCCCGATCACCATCACCGCCCACCGGTTCCGCCACACCTTGGGCACCAGGATGATCAATCAAGGCGTCCCAGTCCACATTGTGCAGCACTACCTCGGGCATGCCAGCCCGCAGATGACCAACGTCTACGCCCACCTGCACGACCGGACCATGCGCGCCGCGTTCGAGGAGTACTGCACCAAACGGGTCAACATCGCCGGCCAGGCGTTGCCCTATGACGCGGAGTCGCCGACCACCGACGCCGAGTGGATCAAGCACAACCTGGCCCGCGTCGCCGACAGCCTCCCCAACGGCTACTGCGGACGCCCACCCCAGCGCGACTGCCCCCACCCCAACGCCTGCCTGACCTGCCCCGACTTCCAGACCACCCCAGAGTTCGTGCCCGTGCACCGAGCCCAAGCGGCCACCAACCGCACCCTCATTGCCCGAGCCGAAGCCGACGGACGGTTCCGCCTCGTCACCAACCTGCGCCGGACCCAAGACAGCCTCGACGCCATCATCCCCGCCCTCGAAGCCCTCCAACACGACGGCGACGCCGATGCGAGCTGACAACACCGCCCACCTCGCCCGAGCCGCCCGCGCCCGCAGCGAAGCAGCCCGAAAAAGGGCTATGGCAGCGATCCGCCGCCTCGACCGCGACGGGTATGACATCACCGTCGGCGCTGTCGCCCGCAGCGCAGAGGTCTCCCGCTCCTTCCTCTACCGCCAAGCCGACCTGCTCGCCGAGATCGACCGGCTCCGCCAAACCCGGCCCACCCGCTCCGGCCCACGCCTCCCCTCCGCGCTGCGCGCCACCGACGAGTCCCGCCAAGCACGCCACGACACTCTGCGCGCCGAGATACGACGACTCACCGACGAGAACCGCTGGCTGCGCGAGCAGGCCGAGGCCCTCCTCGGAGAACGACGAGCCGCCCCACGCCAACCCGGCGGTCACCCATGAGCCCATGCCCGCGAACTCAGCCCAAGCCCTCGACGATGCGAGTCGGGATCACCGTCGAACTCACCCCGGGCGCGCCAAGCGACCTGCTCATCGCGTCGCTCCTCATGAACCTGTTCAGCGAGCTCACCGCCGCCGGCCTCGCCACCGACCGCATCACCGTCACGATCGACGATTACCGTGCCATCGACAGCACGTAGGAACAAGCCACTGCAACCACAGAACTCTTCGTCGAGAACATGTCTACGACGCACAAACCCAGCCGCCACAAAGCTTCCCGACCAGCCGGTCCAGATAACGGCATAATGGCGTTTATGCGGACTTGAGTGGCCGTTATCCGGTCCCGTTAAACGGGAACGTGTGCACAGAAAATCCTTTGCGGTAGGCGGGTGTTGTCTTTTTGCAGGATTCGTGGGTGGGGGGACGTGGGGGCGCTTTCGGCCGTTTTGGGCGGGCAGTAGAGCGATCGTCGTGGTGCCTGATGGTGCCTGATGGGTTTTCATCCGCACTTGACCGTTCCCGCTAGAAGGGAAATAATCCCTGCTAACGGGAAGGAGGGGCAGGTGGGTGTCGACCGGCAGGTGCAAGGCAAGGTGGTGCCGCTGCGGGCCGTTCCTCGAGACGACCTCGCGGAACGCACGCTCGAGGAGATGTTGGCCGGCTGGCGTAACCAGCAGCTTGCCCGGAACCTGTCGTTTTCCACGATCAACGTTCGCGAGGCGCAGATCCGCCGGTTCGTGGCCGATGTGGGCGAGTACCCATGGCGTTGGACGGCTCAGCTGGTAGATGAGTGGCTTGGTGATCAGCGCTCGGTGAGCCACCTGCGCCAGTCGACGATCAGGGGCAAGGCCATCACGGTCCGCATGTTCTGCGGGTACCTGACCGACGACGCCTACGGCTGGGGTGAGGAGTGCTGGGAGCGCTTCGCCACCCATCCGACCCAGGTGTGCCACCCCTGGAACACGGCCACCCATGTGCAAGACGCGGAGGGCCGTGGTGGGCTGAGGGCGTTTACCGTGGAGGAGCTGCAGGCGTTTTTCGACTGCGCGGACGAGCTGGTGGTGGCGTCTCGGCGACGGGGCCGCAAGGGCTGGCTGGCTGGGTTCCGGGACGCGACGCTTTTCAAGGTCGCCTACGGGTGGGGCCTTCGACGCAGGGAGGTTCGCATGCTCGACCTCGGCGACTTCGGGGTGAACCCGCACGCAGCCGAGTTCGGCCGCCTGGGGGTGCTCTATGTCCGCCACGGCAAGGCGATGGCCGGGTCTGCGCCCAAGTGCCGTAGCGTGCTTTCGGTGTTCGGCTGGGCGACGGAGTGCTTGGAGGAGTGGATGACCGACATCCGGCCGCTTTTGGCCCGGGCGGGCAACACGGCGCTGTGGCCGACCGAGCGGGGCGGCCGTGTGAGTGAGACCAGGATCGACGATCACTTCGCGGCTGTGCGCCGGGAGCTGTCACTTCCCGGCGGGGAGCTGAACTTTCACGGGCTGCGAAGGTCGTATGTGACCCATCTGATCGAGGACGGCTTCGATCCCCGCTTCGTGCAGGAACAGGTCGGCCATGAGCACGCTTCGACGACCTCGCTTTACACCTCGGTGTCGTCGGATTACCGGACCAGGTCGCTGCGCCAGGCGCTCGATAAGGCGGTGAGCCCATTGGGCCTGGACATCGGTGTGAAGGGGAAGGAAAGGAAGGAGTAGCGGTGGCGAAGCGGTTCACTTGGAAGCTCGAGGAGCAGATGCACGAGCGGGGCATCCACCAGATCACCGGCCTGCAGCGCGAGCTCGAGCGCCACGGCATCGACCTGTCCTCGTCGCAGATCCACCGGCTGGTGACCCAGACTCCCGAGCGGCTCAACCTGGAGGTGCTGGCCGCGCTGTGCGAGATCCTGGCCTGCTCGCCCTCGGAGCTGATCGAGCTTCGAGCAACTGCCCGTAAACGCAAAGCCAGCGGTGCCAACGTGGTCGACATGGCGGCGACCGTCCGGCCGCGGCGGGCCCGGGTGGTCCGCCCCCCTGAGGGCCGGTGAGCGCCCGCTACGCCGCCTGCGCCCGCTGCGGCCGCCCCGACCGCCAGGTGGCCAAGGTCATGCCCGATGGCCCCCTGTGCGCGGCCTGCCGAGCCGAGGCGGTCCGCCACCGGGGATGCTGCGATGGATGTGGAGCCGAGCGGCTGCTGCCCGGCGTCGATGGCAGGGGCGGGCGCCTGTGCCGTGTGTGCGCAGGGATCGACGAGAACTACACCTGTCGCCGCTGCGGCACCGAGTGGGCGTTGCGGCGCGGCATCTGCGAATGGTGCCACCTCAGCGATGTGCTCGACGGTCTCCTGGATGGCCCCGTCGACCTGTCCGCCCTGCGAGCCCAGCTGCTCGGGACGCCCAAGCCTGACAGCCGGGTCATCTGGCTCTACCAGGACCACGTGAAAGAACTGCTGCACGGGCTCGCCACCGGCACCATCGCCCTCAGCGACGAGGCCCTCGACGGCTTTGCCCCTCGCCGGGCGGCCGATCACATGCGAGGCCTGCTGGTCGCCGCCGGGCTGCTTGCCTATCGACCACGCCCGGTGCCCTCTCGGGTGTATCGACGGGCCACCTGCGCTCGCTGTGGGCGTCCCGATCAGCTCGTCGCCAAGGTCATGCCCGACGGCCGGCTGTGCAAAGCATGTCACTCCGAGGCGCTCCGTCACCGGGGACGCTGCGACGGATGTGGAACCGAACGTCTGCTGCCCGGCGTCTCGCCATCTGGCGGGCGGCTGTGTGCTTCGTGCGCGGGGATCAAGGAGAATTACACCTGTCGCCGCTGTGGCACCGAGTGGGCGCTGCGGCGCGGCATCTGCGAATGGTGCCACCTCGGCGATGTGCTCGACGGTCTCATGGACGGCCCCGTCGACCTGTCCGCGCTCCGAGCCCAGCTGCTGGGGGCTGCCCGTCCCGACAGCCTGATCATCTGGCTCTACGACGCGCCACCGCGCGAGCTGCTGCACGGGCTCAGCGCCGGCACGATCCCCCTCACCCACGGGGCCCTGGACAGCTTTGCGCATCGGGTCGCCGCGGATCATCTGCGCGCGCTGCTCGTCGCCGTCGGGATCCTCCCCGCCAGAGACGAGCGTCTCGCCCACTTCGACCGGTGGGTCACTGAGCGACTGGCCGAGGTGGCAACCTCCGAAACCCACTTGCAGCTGCTGGAGCAGTTCGCCACCTGGCAGCTGCGCCGACACCTCGTCACCCAATCCCGCAAAGGCCCCCTGCGCGACGAACAGGTCAACAACGCAACCCAGAGGCTTCGTGTCGCCGCCAGCCTGCTGGCCTGGCTGGGTGAACGAGGCCGAGACCTCGCCACGTGCACCCAGGCCGACATAGACGAGTGGTTCACCACGCCACCAGCCACCCGGACCCAGGCGACCGCGTTCGTGCGCTGGGCGGTCACCACCCGCAGAATGCCGAAGCTGTCCGTGCCCAAACGTCGCCACAGCACCGCCCCGCCGCTCGATGACACCAAACGCCTCGAGGCTCTACGCCGCCTCCTCGACCCTGGCACCGGCCGGCTCGAGCATCGAGTAGCCGCCATGCTCGTGCTGCTCTTCGGCCAACCCTTCAACAAGATCGCCGCGCTTCGTGTCCAAGACATCGCCGAGGGCGAGACAACCGGGATCCGCCTCGGACAAGGCCTCACCCCCATCCCCGAGCCCTTCGCGGCCATGGTCCGCGAGCTGCTTTGCTGGCGCCCCAACCTCAACACCGCCGCCAATCCCACAAGCCCGTGGCTGTTCCCGGGGCGAAGCGCCGGCAGTCATCTGCGACCCTCCACCTTGCGGGCCAGGGTCATGGAGATGGGCATCGACATCCTCGCCGCACGAAGCGCCGCTCTGCGTCAGCTCGTTCTCAACTGTCCAGCACCGGTGGTCGCCGACATGCTCGGCTACAGCTACCAAGCGATCGACCGTCACGCCATACGAGCAGGCTCGCCTTGGGGCGCCTATGGCGCAATCAGAGCCCACCATCCCAGCGCCTCGACCCGAAAGACATCCACGTGAAGCCCTGCCGACCCTCCCCACCCAGCGCCGCCACCACACGACTGAGCATCTCCATAGACCTCGAAGCGCACCCGATGCTCGAACATCTCGCCACCACCATGCTCCTAAGCGTCCTCGGCGAGCTCGCAGCCGACGGGATCCGCGCCACCAACATCGCCGTCACCATCAACGGATATAACCCCGTCCACCCCTGGGTCCCATGACCCAGCGAGACCCAACAGCCACCACCACAGGCGATCCCAGCACAACCGGCCAGCCATCGTGAACAAGCGCTGACGACCTCGAACCCCACCAAGACCAACACCTCATCTGGATACTGCACGTGATCGCCGAATGGCTCGAACACTACGCCAGGGATACCACCAGGGCCGAACTGGCCGCCTTCGTCGGCTATCCGTGTGCCCGCGTCGCCATCGTTCACGTCATCGACACCGCCGCCTTATGAGCCCACGAACTTGGCCGACGCGGCTCTTGGAGATCCGCCCAACCAACCACGCTGACAGCCCCATCCAAGCGCAACCTGAATCGCCCCGGGCCCAGGATTCCCGGATTTCGGGGAGGCCAGATTGCAGCAAGGCTCCCCCGGGACGGGGTGCCGGGTGACCGTAGCTGACTAGCGGGCCGGCGATCCAAGGTTGTTGATAGCGTCTCATCTATCAGCATATGTTGATGGACCAGGAGCCGGCGTTCGGCGTTGAAGAGGGTTGAGACGGCGGCGGCACGGCTGGCCGCGCTGGAAGCTCATCGCGACACCGCGCTGGCAGGAGCGATGGAGGCCGGCTGCACGTGGGGCGAGATCGGTCGCGCGCTTGGGGTGTCGGCCCACGCGGCGCACGGGCAGTCCCGGTGGCTGGGCCACAGTCCGCTCGCCGGTGAGACCTGGCGGGAGCCGCCGCTGCCAGTCTGAACCGCTTCAGGCGGTCTCGGCCGGGCTGGTGGCGGTGCTGCAACCTGACAACCCTACCCGCCCTGTAACCCAACTCCCGCCTCTCAGTTGAAAGCCATGGACAGTTCACGAATTCGATTTCGAACCATCGAATATGGGCTCATACCAGTACCGCATAAGAGACACTCCTTCGCCGTGAACACGCTCCTCGGTTGGTATCGGACAGGCGAAAACGTCGAAGCCCGTCTCCCGTGGCTGTCGACCTACCTCGGTCACCGT
>JAJZWW010000103.1 GCA_021846485.1 Actinomycetes bacterium | reverse complement strand
TCATGGTCACGGCCAAGAGCACCGAGATCGACACCGTCGTCGGGCTCGAGGTCGGAGCCGACGACTACGTCACCAAGCCCTACCGACTGAGGGAGCTGGTAGCGCGGATGCGGGCGGTCCTGCGACGCGGCCCAGGTGCCGCCGAGGACCCCCCGCCGCCCGCCTCGCTGGAGGTCGGCGACCTACGCCTCGACCCGGAACGCCACGAGGTCCGCCTCGGGGAACAGCCGGTGCCCCTACCGCTCAAGGAGTTCGAGCTGCTGGAGCTGTTGATGGGCAACGCCGGTCGGGTCCTCACCCGCGAGACGCTGATCGACCGGGTGTGGGGCCCCCACTACGTGGGGGACACCAAGACCCTCGACGTGCACATCAAGCGGCTGCGGGCCAAGATCGAGCAGGACCCTTCCCGTCCGAAGCGGATCACGACCATCCGCGGGCTCGGCTACAAGTTCGAAGCCTCCCGAGCCTGAGGCTCGGTCCGCCAGGGGGAGGGGCTAGGTACCCCCCGGAGGGGAAGGCGTGCGTTGGGGGGCTGGGGGGTTCCAGCCGGGGTCAGCGGCTCCGCCTGAAGAGCTCCCCGATCGGCCGGTTGAGGACGCTCGTCGACTTCGCCGCGCCGGCTTCCCGGGACCGGGGAGCCGCGGCGGGCTTGGTCCCACCCCTGCCGCCGAGCTCGCCTGACCCGCCCCGCCGGGGGGGGCTCTGGGGCCTTGGCACCTCGGCCGACTTGGCGCGACGCCGGAGGCGGTCGCGCGGGGCTGACGGGGCCGGTGCCGGAGCACCCCATGAGCCGGTCACCGGGGGCGACGCCACCGGCGGCCGGGCCGGCGGGGAGGCGGCTCCGGCCCGCCCGCCGGTGTCCCCGACAGCCGCGGACGTCTCGAACGGTCCCGGGGGCCTGCCCGGGCCGGGCGGGGGCACGGCTGGCAGCGCGATCAGGGATGCGGGATCGGTCGACGCCGTGGTGTCTGCGGGCCGGCCCTTGCCCAACAGCCGGTGAAGGCGTAGCGAACGCCCCGCGGATGTCCGGGACGGCAGGATGTCGTCCCACTCTGGCCGCCACTCAGGCGAAGTCAGCGCCGTGGGCAGCCGCGGCGCGGGGGCGGTGAAGGGAGCCGGCGGTGGGGCGTCGAGGGGTGAGGTGCTGCCGCCCGGGGGATCGAGGGGTGAGGTGCGGGCAGCGGCCGGCAGCGGCAGCTCCACCGCGGCGATCAGGGGAAGCGCACGGTCGGTCTCGGAGCCGCCGGTCCCTCCCGGCCCGGCGGCCAGGGGATCGATCCCGCTGTCGGCCACCAGGGGTGCCTCGGTGAGGGTCGGGTCGCCGCCGGCGAGGGTCGGGTCGCCGCCGGCGAGGTGGCCGACGGCGACTGCGTCGCGGGGCTTGGCTGTCTCGTCGAGGGTCGGGTCTCCTCCGGTCGGGTCGTGGCCCTCGGTCACCTCGTCGTCGCCAGCTCCCCCTCCCGCGGTGTGGGTCGCGGTGTCGGCTCGCGTTCCCGAGGTGCTGCTCGCCCGTGGCGCCTCGGGGTCGGCGTCGGGTGGTCCCTCCCCGCGGGCATCGCCCAGCGAGCCGCCTTCCGCCGGGACGTCGCTGGTGCCTCGGGCCCCGGCTGGACCCTCCGCTCGGTCGCCGGTGGACCCCGGGGGGGGGACATCCGGAGGGCTCGGCCGGACCGGGGGGGTGGGCCCCACGCCCAGCAGAGCCGCGGTCTCCGGCGAGAGCGATCTCAGGCTCGGGCCCCGCTCGGTGAGCGGCTCGGGACGACCCTGCCCCTCGCCTGGGGCGGCCGCCGCCGGCCGGGTGCCGCCGGAGGGCCGTGCCGGGGTGAAGGCCTGGACTGGACGCAGCTCGGAGAGAGGCCCGTGGGACCCGGGGCCGGTCGGGGTCGCTCCCTCGTCGGGCACCCCGCCGTCGGCGGGGGTCGGTCCGGCTCGGTGGGCAGTCGGACGACCCCAGCCGCGCAGGGAGAGCTCGTCGAGCCCGTCGAGCCCGCCGGTCGCCGGCGGGCCCGCGTCACCGGGAGGAGGGCCCCCCGCCCGGACGAAGCGCGCCGGCTCCTCGAATGCCTCGGCCGCCGGATCGTGGGCAAGGGGTGGGTCGGCGTCCTCGGGCGCGGAACGGGCAGCGGCCGCCAGGGCCTCGGCCAACGAGGCCTGAAGTGACGAGCGGTCGAACGGTCCCACTGGACCCTCGTCGTCCGATGAGCTCTCCCGATGGCTTGCCATGACCACCGCATCGGCAGAACGAGCGGGCCGCTTGAGCCTCCCCTTGCCGACCGGGGAGAGCGGGGCTGGTCGAGGGTCGGGGCGGGCGGCAGGCCGGGGGTCGGGGACGGATGACGGCAGGCCCTGGACCGCGTAGCCGCGGCCGGTCGGCGGGACGCCCAGTCAGTCGCCGCCGGGCAGCTCGAGCTCGATGCGGGCCAGCCACAGCCCCGGGGCGTCCACCTCGGCGGGGGTCGGCAGGTCCACCGGCGACCGCCACAACCGGGGGAGGGCGTCCTCTCCGGCTCGTTCGACGACCCCGGCCACGAAGCGCTGGCCACGCTCCACGCTCTCGGCGTCGAGCTCGACGCCGAACATCTGCGCCAGTGCCCGCGCCCCGCGGTGGTCGTCGAGGCGCCGGCGGTGGAGGGCTTCGGTCAGCGGGCCGTAGCTGTCGATCAGCTGGCGGCCGGCTCTGTCCATCACGTGGTCGACCCAGCCGGTCACCACCGAGAGGAGCGCCCGGAGCGGGACCAGAAGGCGTCGCTGGGCGTCGTTCTGCATCTCGTCGAGTAGCGACGCGGGGTCACCGAGCGCGGACTGCAGCGCACCGAGGTCGGTTGGGTCGAGCCCGGCGAGACGTTGCTCCAGGAAGTCGGTCTCGGGTTTGAACGCGCCCACGTAGTCGCCGATCAGCGCGTCGAGGCGCTCGCGCACGTGGGGTCGGGCGAGGACCGTGTGGTGGGCGACCTCCCGCAGGCACACCCAGAGCCGGACATCGTCGACCGGGAGGCTCCACTCGGAGGCGAAGCTGGTGATGGTGGCCGGCACGGCCAGGAGCTCGGCCCCCGCCGGGCGGGGCATCGGCAGGTCGTACTGGCCCATCGCCCGGCGGGCGAGCTCTCCGACCGTCGAGCCTGACTGCATGCCGAACAGCAACGGCCCGATCATCCGCGGCAGGTTGGAGAGCATCGACGAGAGCGGGTCCGCCGGCTCGTCGCCCCCCTCCGGTCCGGAGCCTCCGGCGACCCCTGGTGGCAGGGTCATCCCGCCGAAGAGCCCGCTCAGGTCACCCCCGGGGAAGCCGCTGCCCGGCAGGTCTCCGGGGGGGATCGCCATCGTCTCCGCCGCAGCGGCGGCGAGTCGCTCGAGGAGGGGACGCCATGCCTCGAGCGTCCGGCCGGCCCACTCGCTGGGCGTGACACAGCGCAACGACAGGACCGAATCTCCGGGGAACCCGGACGCGTCGCCCAGCCGGATCTCGGCCACCCGGAGCAGCTCCTCCATCCGGACCCGGGCGAGGGGATCGACATTGGGCTCGGGCTGCCCGCCGGTGGCGGCCCACTGGGCGAACTGCTGGGCCACCTCCCAGTTGACCGGCCCCGGGGTGCTGAACAGCCGGGCCAGGTTGCGCACGATGTCCCCGAAGGGCCCGCCCCCGCCGAACGGCCCGGGTGAGCTCATCGGAGCTCCGAGGTGGCAGTCACGGTCCCCATTGAGGCATCGTAGGGCGGTGAGCAGCGTTGTCGTCACCGGGGTCGCCGGGTCCCTCGGGCGACGGGTCGCTCGGCTCCTGGTGGCTCGAGCCGATGTCGACCGGGTGGTCGGCTTCGACGCCGCCCCCGAGCCGGCGCTTCCCCCCGGGGTGAGCTACGTGCGCGCCGACCTGGCCGGCGACGCCGGCGCCGGAGCGGCCCTGGCCGAGGCGGTCGGCAGGAGCGACGGGGTGCTCCACCTGGCCTGGCGGGCAGTCGAGGGTCGCCGCCCGTCGCGCAGGGAGCACCTCGACGTGGCCGCGGCCAACCACCGGGTGGCGCGCCGGGTCCTGGCGGCGGTCGAGTCGGCGTCCCCGGCGTCGCTGGTGCACCTGTCGAGCGCAACGGTCTACGGGGCGTGGGCGGACAACCCGGTGCCGCTGTCGGAGTCGGCGACGCTGCGGCCGAACCCCGAGCTGTCTTTCGCTTCGGAGAAAGCCGCCACCGAGCTCATGGTGGCCGATGTCGCCCGGGAGCACCCCGAGGTGGCGGTCGCCGTCCTCCGCCCGGCGGTTACGGTCGGGTTCCCGGACCGCCCCTTGTACCGGGCGCTCGGGGGCACCACAGGGCCCCGGGCCGGGGACGCCGGGCTGGCCCGCCCGGTCCAGTACCTGCACGTCGACGACCTGGCCGAGGCGGTGGTCCTGGCCTGGTCGGCCCGCCTGCGCGGGGTGTACAACGTGGCGCCCGAGTCGTGGATACCGGAGGCGACCGCCCGGGACCTGGTCGGCGGGCTCGCCAAGGTGTCCGTGCCGCCCAGGGTGGTCGGGCCGGTCTGGGAGCTCGGCTGGCGGCTCGCCGGCCAGGGCGTTCCGAGGCAAGCCCGGCCGTACGCACTGCACCCCTGGGTCGTGGCCGCCGACCGCCTGCGCGCCGCCGGCTGGTCAGCGCGCTACACGAGCGAGGAAGCCCTGGTCGCCACCGACGTACGCGCCCACTGGGACGACCTGCCCCCGCCCCGCCGGCAGCGCTACACCCTGGCGGGCACCGCGACCGCGGCGGGCGTGCTGGCCGCCGGCATGAGCGGGCTCGGCTTCGCCCTCCTCCGCCGGCGCCGTCCCGGGCATTGAGGAGCCGGCCGCCTTCCGGGCCAGCCCGCCGCCGGGAGCGGGCGGGCCCGAGCGGGCCCGGCTCGTGTCCGGCTCGGCTCGGCTCAGGGCCCGCCGAAGCTCTCGACGGTGATCGGGGCCCGGTGCCGGCGCCGGCCGCTCGAGAAGGAGATCCGGGTGTGGTCCGGGGTCCGGCAGCTGGCGAGGAGGCTTATGAGGGCACCGGCGGAGCTCACCTGCCGGCCGTCGAAGGCGGTGACGATGTCTCCGGCGCGCAGGCCGGCACGGGCGGCAGGGCTGCCGGGGGCCACCGAGCCGACCTCCGCTCCGCCGGCGATGCCGAGCTGCGAGGCGGTCAGGCTGGACACGTCGGTGGCGTTCTGGACCCCGATCCACGGGTGGGTGGGCACCTTGCCGGCCAGGAGCTGGGCGGCGACGTGCTCGGCGGTGTCGATGGGCACGGCGAAGCCCATGCCCTGCATGCTGCTGTTCACCGAGGTGAGGTCGGTGACGACTCCCACCACCTCGCCGTACTGGTCGACCAGGGCTCCGCCGTCGGCGGCGGAGGGCACGGTCAGTCCGCCGACCGCCATCATGCCCTGGAGGGTGTAGCCCCCAGGGCTCTGCAGCTCGGCGTCGAGCCCGCTCAGGTTGCCGGGGGCGACGCTCACCGGGCCGGTGCTGCGAGCCGCGACGGCCAGCACGTCGGAGGCGATCTGGAGGTTCGCGGCCGAGCCGAACACCGCCGGCGGGTGGCCGGCACCGGCGGCTGCGACGAGGGCGATCCCCGACACGGGGTCGGTCCCGACGACGTGGCCGATCTCCCCGACCCCGTCGTCCCAGACCACCCTCACGGTCCGGGTGCCGCTCACCACGTCGGCGGCAGTGACGATGTAGGACTCGCCGTGGGTGGCGGTGTAGACGATGCCCGACCCGTTCTGGCCGTTGGCCCTGATCCCGACGAGCGACGGGGCGACGGCGTTGGCGACCGCCGGCCAGGTGTAGCTTGCCTGCTGGGCGACGGTGGTCGCTACCGAAGTTCCCGCCGACGGCACCGGGTAGGGGATCCGCACGGGACGCTGCACCAACAAGCCGGTCGCCAGGCCGACGCCCGACGCGAGGACCGCTCCGAGCACTCCGGAGACCACCGCGACGCTCCAGAGGCGGGCTCCGCGGTTGCGCCGCCACGCCAGGGCCGATCGTGTCGCGCCGTGCGAGCCGACCTCCGAGGGGTGCCGCCAGAGGCGGTCCTCCGGCGGGAGCCAGGCAAAGAGCGGGCCGTCGTCGTCCCGGCCCTCCTCCGCTTCCACGGTTCGCGAGGTTAGCTACCGGGGCGGCGGTGGGCTCGTCGCCCCAGGCGCTCCCGCTCGCCTCTGCGGAGCCTTAGCATTGGGGTCGATGCGGACCCCGAGCAGTACCGAGGACTGGCTCGACCTGAGCGGGGAGCCCCTACCGGTCGAAGAGGCGGGTCGCTTCGTGGCGCGGCCGGACTGCGGGGCGGTCGTGGTGTTCACCGGTTTGGTGCGCGACCACGCCGAGGGCCGGCGCGGGGTGACCTGCCTCGAGTACGAGGCCTACGTCCAGGCCGCGCTGCCCCGGATGGGTGAGCTCGTCGCCGAGGCTCGCCGGCGATGGGATCTCGGTCGGGTCGCCTGCCTGCACCGCGTCGGACGCCTGAGCGTGGGGGAGCCCGCGGTGGTGGTCGCGGTCTCATCCGGGCACCGCGACGCAGCGTTCGAGGCGGCCCGTTGGTGCATCGACACCCTGAAGGCGTCGGTGCCGATCTGGAAGCGCGAGACCTGGGAGGGTGGCAAGGACTGGGGCACCGGCGCCCAGCCGCTGCGCAGTAGTGTGCGCCGGCCGCCGGACGGCAGTGTGGTGGCGGGTCGGTGAGCGCAGTAGTGATCGGCGCCCTGCGGCTCCAGCTCGGCCCGCTGTATTTCCTGATAGTTCCGGTAGCGGCTGCCGCTCTCGTCCTCGTGGTGGTGGTGTTGCGTCACCGCCGCCCCCGATCCTTGGAGGCCAACGTCGAGTCGTTCAACCGTGGGCTGCGGGCCCTGTCTCCCGAGTCCTCCGAGGCGAAGCGGCGCAAGCGCCGTTCGCCGGTTCCACCGTTCCCCGAACCCCGACCTCCGGCGCGCACCGTCGTGCCGACCCGTCCGGGGGCCCAGCCCTCGGCGGGTCCCGGGATGTCCTCGACCACCCCGACCCGCCGCCCTCCGGCCGGGTCGCCGGCGAGGGAGGCCGACGCTGGCTAGGGACCTCGCCATCGACCTCGGGACGGCCAACACCCTGGTGTACGCCAGGGGACGGGGGATCGTCCTCAACGAGCCGACCGTCATCGCCCTCAACTCCCGCACCCAGGATGTCTTGGCCATGGGACGAGACGCGTGGCAGATGATCGGCCGCACGCCCGGGTACATCGTCGCGGTGCGCCCGCTGCGCAAGGGGGCGATCACCGACTTCGAGATCACCCAGCGGATGATCCGCCTGCTGCTCGAGCGCGCCGGCGTGTCCCGCTTCAACCGGCCCCGGGTCCTCATCTGCGTCCCCTCGGCGATCACCGAGGTCGAGCGGCGCGCGGTCGAGGAAGCGGCGCGGGGTGCCGGCGCCAACGGCGCCTACCTGATCGACCAGCCGATGGCGGCGGCCATCGGGGCCGGCCTGCCGATCCACGAGCCGCTCGGCAACCTGGTCGTCGACGTGGGCGGCGGCACCTCGGAGACCGCGGTGATCTCCCTCGGGGGGATCGTCGCGTTGGAGGCCATCCGGGTCGGGTCCTTCGACATCGACGCCGCCATCCAGACTTACGTCAGGCGTGAGTACGGGATCGCCATCGGCGAGCGGACCGCCGAGGAGATCAAGGTGGCCATCGGTAGCGCCTGGCCACTCGAGGAGGAGATCAAGGCGGAGGTCCGTGGCCGGGACCTCATGAGCGGCCTGCCGAAGACGGTGATCCTCGCCCCTGAGGAGGTGCGCGGCGCGATCGAGGAGCAGGTCGGCGCCATCGTCGACTCGGTGGTGAAGTGCCTCGGTGCCGCGCCGCCCGAGCTCGCCCAGGACCTGATATCCCAGGGGGTCCACCTGGTCGGCGGTGGCGGCATGCTGCGCGGCCTCGACCGCCGCCTGGCGGAGGAGACCGCCTTGCCGGTGCACCTGGTGGAGGCGCCCCTCGAATGCGTGGTGCTCGGCGCGGGCAAGTGCCTCGAGGAGTTCGACGCGGTCAAGGATCTGTTCATGTAAGGATCCGTCCGGCAACTACTTGGACGGCGTTACCAACTTCGGCCGTGTCAGCACACAGTTCTCGGCCTTCGGCCGCACAAGTAGTTGCCGCTCGGGCCCCAACCGACCCCGTCGGGCTTCTCGGTCCCGGTGCGGATCGTTGGCTGCTCAGCTCAGACGGCGGTGCCGGCAGGGGGCTCGAGGAGGTCCTCGGCCGCCTGGCGTACCTGCCAGTCCCGGTCCGAGAGCGCCCGCCGGAGGGCGGCGTCGACCTCGGGACCCTCGAACGGCGCGAGGGCCAGCACCGCCCGGCGGCGCACCGCCGGTTTGTCGGCCGTGGCGGCGAGGACGGCGGGGAGGCCCGCGGGGTCGCCGGTCGCCCCCAGGGCCGCGACCGCCGCCTCGCGGCACAGCGGTCCGGGGTGGGTGGCTGCGACCCTGGCGAGGTCGGCAGTCGCAGGGTGGGCCCTGGCTCCGAGCTCCCCGAGGGCGAAGCAGGCCGCCTCCACCACGGTCGGGTCCGGGTCCCCCAGCGCCTCTCCCAGCGGGCCGGGCTCGGCGCTCAGCTCGGCCGCCCGTCTCCGCACGACCGGCGAGCGGTCGTGGAGGGCCCTGGCCACGGTCGGCTCGTCGAGGCTCCCGATCCGCGCCAGCGCGCCGAGCGCGCTGGCGCGCACACCCGGGTCGGGGTCGGTCAGGCCGGCCCGCGCGGTGCCCTCGTCGCCGGCATGGCCCGCGAGGACGACCGCTCGCCGGCGGCGGGCGACGGTGCAGCTCACCGGCGAGGCCAGGTCGGCTCGGTGTCTTCCCGTGGGGCTGCGCCCCACGCCCTCGGGCGGCGGGGACCCCGATCCGCCGCCCTGGCGTGCTCGGCGCGCTCGCACCTCAGCCGCCGACGCTGTGGAGGAGGAGGGACACGCCGGCCACCGCCCCGGCGAGGACGCCGGCAGCCAGCGCAGCGAGGGCCGCGGCGACGGCGACCAGCCCGAGCAGCGAGGCGAGGCGGTGGGCGAAGCCCAAGCGGTAGCGGAT
>JAJZWW010000102.1 GCA_021846485.1 Actinomycetes bacterium | reverse complement strand
AGCGATACCTGCCGTTCGCGGGCCACCGCCTTCTTGGCCAGGAGAAGGGCGGCGACGAGCGGGTGACCGACGCCCTCGCGCTCGGACGCGTCGGAGACCTCGGTGTCGGTCATCTGCAGCTCGGTGCCGAAGCGGACGGCCTCGTCGTACTCGCCGAGCTCGACCAGGCCGACCAGAGTGTGCAGCCGGTTGGAGAAGTCGTGCGCCTGGGCCCTCAGCGCCTCGGTGAGCCCGAGGGTCCCGTCCAGCTCCCGCAGCAGCGACTCCGACTCGGTCCGGTCGACGATGGTGACCACCCACCCGAGGGGTTGGCCTTCTACCCGGACCTGGATCCGGTTGACGACCAGTACCCGGTCGCGGTGGACAACCATCAGGTCCTCGCCGGCCATCCCTCCGGCCACGAACTCCCGCAGCCGTCCGCCGGGGACCAGCACCGCGAGCGGGCGGCGGAGGCAGCGGTGCGGGAGGCCCAGGAGCCGCCGGGCCTCGTCGTTGACGAAGCGGACCTTGCCGGCGTCGTCGAGCCCGACGACGCCTTCGCGGATGCCGTAGAGCGTCGCTTGTTGCTCTTGGAGCAGCTCGGTCAGCTCGTCGAGCTCGAGGCCGAGGGTCTGGGCCCGCAACCAGCGCGCCAGGGCGGCGGACCCGACCAGGCCGATCCCGAGGGCGATGGCGGCGGCCTCGGCCGCGGGGGTTGCGGGGATCGGCTCCCGCCCGCCTCGCCACGAGGCGGGCAGGCCGAGCACCACCTCTCCGAGGACCCGCCCCGACGGTTCGCGTATCGGGGCTCGCACCACCCACAGGCTCCTGGAGGAGGCGGTTCGCAGTCTCCCGGCGGTGAGGTCCGAAGACGCCGGACCCGCACCGGTGGCCGAGACCAGGGCGAAGTCCGCCCCGGCGGCGCGCCGCACTCCGGCGGCCAGGGAGGCGACAGCCGCCCGGTCTTCCTGCTGGAGGTCGACGCGCAGGCGCTCCGACCCGGCCACGCGCCGGGCCAGCCCGGCGGCCTCCTCGTGGCGGCCGGGGCCGGTGTGCCCCGAGCTCCACCAGTACCAGGCCATGCCGGAGCCGATCGCCACCACCGACACCACGAACTGCAGGACGAGCACCCGTCCCGTGAGCGTCAGGCCTCCCCGTGCGGCGGGGTCGCGGCGCGTCCGTGAGATCGTCTGGTCCGTTCTGGTCCCTCCCTGTGCTTCCCCGATGCTAGCCAGCCAGCCAGCCGGCGGCTGTCGCTGCGGGGACCCGCGCGCGAGCACAACGAGCAGATCGGCGTTTGCGATCACTGTCGGGTAGTGCGCACTAAAGCTACCCGCCCGCCCCCGGCCGGTTTAGCTTCGAATGGTCGGTCCGGGGGACCGGAGGAGCTGCTGATGAACTTGTTCTTCTTGGCACTCGGCTTCGGGGTGGTCACCGCGTCGGTGCTCGCGCTGGCGTCGGTCGGGCTGAGCCTGCAGTTCGGGGTCACCAACTTCGTCAACTTCGCTTACGGCGCCTACCTGGCGTTCGGCATGTTCTTCACCTACACCCTCGACGTCACCGCCCATGTGCCGTTCTGGCTGGCCGCGGTCGTCGCCACCCTCCTCACCGGGCTGGTGTCGGTGGTGGTCGACCGGTTGGTGATCGAGCCGTTCGTCCGCCGGCGGACGAGCCCGTTCTTCCTCCTCATCGTCACCTTCGGTCTCCAGCTGGTGCTGCTCAACGTGATCCAGGCGGTCTGGGGGGTCGGTTTCGAGTCGTTCACCACCGGGACGGGCACGCCGTTGCACCTCGGCCCGTTCAGCATCACCGGCGATCAGCTCGGCATCGTCGTGCTGGCCGTCGTGGCGATGGTCCTGGTCCACCTCCTGCTCACCCGGACCACCCTCGGCAAGTCGATGAGGGCGATGTCCGACGACTCCTCCCTGGCGAAGGTGAGCGGGATCGACACCGGCCGGGTGACGATGTGGACGTGGTTCGTGAGCGGCTGCCTGGCCGGGCTCGGGGGCATCACCCTGGCGCTCAACACGGTCTCGTTCCAGGCTTACACCGGCAACACGTTCTTGTTCGTGATCTTCGCCGCGGTGATCCTCGGGGGCATCGGCCAGATCTACGGGGCGATGCTCGGCGCGCTCTGCATCGGCCTCGCCGTGGAGCTGTCCGGGCTGTGGATCCCCGGCGCCTACAAGCTCGACGTCGCCTTCGGGGTGCTCGTGCTCGCCCTGCTCCTGCGACCCCAGGGCCTGATCGCCACCGTCGGCAAGGCCTGATAGGAGGAGCCCGTGAGCGTCGTCCTCGGATATGTCGCTACCCTCGGCGTCTATTTCTGCATCTACAACATCTTCGCATTCGGCCTCAACATCCAGTTCGGTTACGCCGGCATCCTCGACTTCACGGTCATCACCTTCATGGCCATCGGGGGCTACATCGCCGGGGTGGCCGTCCTGCCGCCGGAGCAGAGGGGCACCGAGATCTTCTACGTGCTCGGCTGGAACCTGCCCTGGCCGATCGCTCTGTTGCTCGGCATGGTCGCCGCCGGCCTGCTCGGGTTCCTGATCGGGCTGGTCGCGCTGCGCCGGCTCCGTAGCGACTACCTGGCGATCGTCACCCTGGCGTCGGGGACGATCGTCTACGACGTGATCAACAACTACAACAAGCTGTTCGACGGGGCGGCCGGCCTGGTGGGCGTCCCCCAGCCCTACACCTCGGTCTTCGGCGTCAACCCCAACACATACACCTGGTACTTCCTCGCGGTCAGCGCAGTGATCATGCTCGTCTGCTGGTACGTGGCCAACCGGATCTATTCCTCCCCTCTCGGCCGCACGATGCGCGCCATCAGGGAGGACATGGACGTCGCCGAGGCGTTCGGCAAGGACGCCTTCCGGGTGCGGATGCTGGCGATGGTGATCGGGTGCATGTTCGTGGGCCTCGGAGGGGTGCTCACAATCGCGTACGTGAGCGCTCTGTCGCCAGCCGGCTGGACGACTGGAGAGACCTTCGTGATCTGGGCGGCACTCATCGTCGGCGGAAAGGCCAACAACTGGGGGGCGGTGGTGGGCTCGTTCCTCGTCGCCGTGCTGTTCAACGAGGCGACCCGGTTCCTCCCCGCCATCCCCGGTTCTCCCAACCTCGTCTCCGACATCCGCAACATGTGCATCGGGGGGATGGTGATCGTCACCCTGTGGTTCCGGCCCCAAGGTGTAGTGCCGGAGCGCAAGGCCCGCTTCCCGCAGCTGCCGGTGCGCGGGGCCACGACGCCGGTGAGCGTGGCGGTCGGCGCAACCGGGGGAGCGGGCAGTGCCGGCTGAGGGCGGTGCCGGGAGGCCGGCTGGGGTGATCGCCGCCGGCGGTAACGGCCGGTCCCCGGGAGCCCGGACGCTCCTGTCGGTCGAGGGCCTGGTGCGCCACTTCGGCGGGGTCCGGGCAGTCGACGGGGCCAGCTTCACGATCGAGGAGGGCACGATCTCGGCGCTGATCGGGCCGAACGGGTCGGGCAAGACGACCACGGTCAACCTGATCGCCGGGGCGCTGCGCCCCCAGGCCGGCCGGGTGGCCTTCGACGGCGTCGACATCGCCGGGCGGCTGCCCCACCAGGTCGCCGGGCACCGGCTCATCCGCACCTTCCAGATCTCCCGGGAGTTCGCGGCGATGACCGTCCTCGAGAACCTGATGGTCTCCCCGCTGCACCAGTCGGGGGAGCGGCTCTGGAACGTGCTGTTCCGTCCGGGCCGATACCGGGCGGAGGAGCGGGCCCATCTGGAGCAGGCGCTGGCGGTGCTCGACGAGTTCGGGCTGTACGCCAAGCGCGACGACTACGCCGGCAACCTGAGCGGAGGACAGAAGCGGCTCTTGGAGCTCGCCCGGGCGGTCATGGCCGAGCCGCGTCTGTTGCTGCTCGACGAGCCGATGGCCGGCATCAACCCGGCGCTGACCGACCGGGTGGCCGAGCACGTACTGCGCCTGCGGGACGCAGGCGTGACCTTCCTCTTGGTGGAGCACAACCTGGAGATCGTCGAACGGATATGCGACCACGTGGTCGTCCTTGCCCTCGGGTCCACGCTCGCCACCGGGACCATGGCCGAGCTCCGCCAGGACGAGGCGGTCGTGCGGGCCTACCTCACCGGGGGTGGGGCGTGATGGCGGTGCTGGAGGTCCGGGGCCTGGTCGGCGGCTACGGCAAGACCCCGGTGGTCCACGACGTCCACTTCCAGGCCGGGCTCAGCCAGGTGGTGACCATCGTGGGGCCCAACGGGGCGGGGAAGTCCACCAGCCTCAAGGCGACCTTCGGGATTGCCGCACGCCACGCCGGCACGGTCCTGCTCGACGGGGAGGACGTGAGCGACCTGCCGAGCCACCTTCTCGCCCGCGAAGGCCTCGGGTACGTGCCGCAGGTGGACAACGTGTTCCCGTCGATGAGCGTCGAGGAGAACCTACAGCTCGGGTCGCTGTTCCAGAGGGGGAGCAGCGCCAAGCGGCGAGACGAGGTGTTCGGGCTGTTCCCCGACCTGGCCAGGGCCCGGCAGCGCCGGGCCGGGCAGCTGAGCGGCGGGCAGCGCAACATGCTCGGCATGGCCCGGGCGCTGATGTCGGACCCGAAGGCGATGCTCCTCGACGAGCCGACCGCGGGGCTCTCGCCGGCCAACGTCGAGGTGGTCTGGTCGCAGATCCGCCGGATCGCCGAGCTCGGCACCTCCGTGGTCGTCGTCGAGCAGAACGTGGCCCGCGCCGTCGAGCAGGCGGACTGGGTCTACGTGCTCGTCGCCGGCCGCAACTACCTAGACGGCAGCCCGGTCACCCTGGCTTCCGTCGACCTCGGCTCCGTGTTCCTCGGGGCCACCCACCCGGCCGCAACGGCCACTACCGACAAGGGGGATCGAAGTGAAGATTGACCCGAGCAAGGACCCAGCCCACCGCGACCGCCGGCGGCGCCGTGCCAGGTGCGTCGCCGCCGGCGTCGCCGCCGCGTCCCTCGTCCTCGGGGCGTGCGGCTCGAGCAGTTCCTCGACGCAGGCGTCGGGTTCCTCACCCAACTCGTCGGGCACGTCGAGCCACTCGTCGGGCACCTCGAGCCCGGCCGGGAAGTCCCCGGTGCACGTCGGGTCGATCCTCCCGATGACCGGGAGCGAGGCCTTCGTCGGCCAGTGGTTCGACCACGGCGTGGTCGCCGGCATTCACGCGGTCAACGCTGGCGGCGGCGTCCTCGGCGGCCGTCCGCTGAAGATGAAGCTCGAGGACACCGCCGGCGACCCCGTCGACGCGGTGACCGCCTTGAAGACCGATCTCCTGTACAATCCCAAGGCTATCTTCGGCCCTTCGTCGCTGTCGATCGAGGGGGTGATCCGGGAGTTCGGCTCCCTGCGCCTCGTCGACTTGATGGAGGGCGGGACGACGCAGCTCGACTACATGCGCTACCCCTACGTGTTCCGGGTGTTCCCGTCCGACTCCGAGCTGCTGTCGGGCGAGGCCTACTACGCCTACCACGTGAAGGGGTGCCGCAGCGCCGCCCTCGCGTACACCTCGGGCTCCAACGCCCAGGCGGAGGTGGGTCCGGTCACCAAGGCGTTCGAGAAGCTCGGGGGCAAGATCGCCGCCTCCACCACCCTCGTTGCCGACCAGAGCTCCTACCTCACCCAGGTGGCCAAGCTGTTCAGCGCCAACCCGGGCTGCGTGCTCTTCCACATGGACCCCCAGACGGCGAGCACCTTCTTCGCCAACGTCCGCCAGCTCGGCCACATGAACGTGCCGTTCATCACCGGTGACACCGGCACCGCCACCCAGATGGGCAAGGCGATCGGCTACTCTTACGCCTCGAAGTGGGTCACCGGCATGGGCGCGCCGCCGGCGTACAGCCAGGCGGAGTCCGCCTACCTGGACGCCTACGACGCCGTCTGGCACACCCGCAACTCGCTGCCGGCCGCCCCGGCGATGTACGACGCGGTGATCATCGCCGCGCTTGCCATGGACGCGGCCAAGTCGACGACGCCGTCGGTGTGGGTGAAAGACGTCGAGCAGGTCAGCAACCCGCCCGGCACCAAGTGCTACACCTACCCGTCCTGCCTGGCGTTGCTCGGCCAGGGGAAGAAGATCAACTACCAGGGCGCCAGCGGCAACGAGAACTTCAACCGGTACCACAACGTGTTCACCTCCTTCGAGGTGCAGCAGTTCTCCTCCGCCGGGGCGTTGCACAACGTGTACCTGGAGCCGGCCTCGGTCCTCTCCTCGCTGTACTGACGGTCGGCCGGCCCGGCCGGGAGCGTCCCGGCCGGGCCCGGTGACAGCGACGTCCTGTGACAGCGACGTCCTGTGACAGCGACGTCCTCGGCGTCCGTCCGGCTCAGTGTCCCCGGTGGGGCTGCGCCCCACACCCCTTCCCCGCCGGGGAGCGAGGCCCTGCGAGAGGTCCCGCTGGTCCTTGACAGGCCTTCCGGCCTGCCGCCTTGGATCGGCCGGCCATCGCCTGCGCAGCGCGTTCGGCTGCGGGTCACGGCTCGGTGGCTCGGAGGAGTTGCCCTGTTGCCCGACCCCCTTCTACCCCGAGGGCCGGGGAGGGCTGGCGGGAAATCCAGCAGGCAAGTTCCTCCTGGGTGGCCCGCGCCGGGCGGGGGTCATGTGGAACTGGGGCGCCCCGTCACACTTGGTGAGCAACCCGCAGCGGCGAGCCAGGCTCGGGCGCGGCCGCTCTGGCGGTCATCGGAGAACGCGTACCAGGCTTCGAGCTCGCCGGGGTGGCGCCCGAGGACGTCCTTGAAGCGGCGGAAGGCGCCCCGCCCCGAGATGGCGATCGCAAGGCGCTCGGCGAGGTCCTCGTCGTCGAGCGCGTCGATGAAGTCCTCCATGTCCCGATACGCGTCCCGTGAGCCTTCGCACCACACCGCCAGCCAGCGGTCGGGGTCCTCGTCGTCGGGGTCTTGCTCGCCCTGCTCCCTGGCGCAGTCGGTCGAGAAAGGTCGGGCGCTTCCTCGACGCCCTGGGCCAGGGCAATGATCAGCCCGTCGCCCGCGCGCTGGAGCAGGTCGTCCCAAGGCCCCCTCGACAGCGCGACGACGATGCGTTGGCCGTCCCGGTCGAAGACGGCGCTTCGAAGAGCGGCCAGACGATCGTCGACACCACCCACGATCGTCAGCCTGTCACGTCCCGCTCGCCAGGGCAGGAACAAGTCGTGGCGGCGAGCTCGGCGGCGGTCCAAAAGCCCGGTAGCGGGCGTCGGGAGCCGCCGGCGGCGTAGCGGGCGAGGCGGTCCCGGCCGGCGGGATCGAGGATCCCGACGACGTCGTGGACAACCCCCGGCCCGAGGCTGCGCACGGCCCGGTCGCCGGCGCTTCGCCGGGGGGGCAGGTGCGAGGAGACGAGGACGAGCGGGGCGACGCCGCAGGACCGCAGGACGCTGGCCCTGCCGAGGGCCTTCCAGAGGGTGTCGGCGCGAGCCAGCCCGCCCCCGGTGGAGCTGAACGCGCCGGTCACGTCGAAGCACCATTCCCTGCCGGCGGCGTCCCGGGCCACCACCCCGAGCGAGACTCCCATCCCGGGCACCCGCCGGTCCCGGCCGGTGAGCTCGAAGCCGGCGCCGGCGAGGAGGTCCGCGGCGAGCTCCACGGCGGCCCTGCCGTCCCCGCCGGAGGGTGCCGGGAGGCGGTCCTCCAGGGGGAGCCTCCCCCCTCCGTCGAGGCGGGCGAGCTCCTCGGCGACGCGCGCCCGGGCGATCGCCACGTAGGACGGATCGGTGTCGTAGCCGGCGTAGCGCCGGCCGGTGCGTACCGCGGCGACGGCCGCGCTGCCCGAGCCGAGGAACGGGTCGAGGACCAGGTCGTCGCGGAAGGTGTACAGCTCGATCAGCCGCTGGGGCAGCTCCACCGGGAACGGCGCGGGGTGGCCGACCCGCCGAGCGGACTCGGGCCGTATGTCCCACACGTCCAAGGTGGCCTCCAGGAACTCGTCGGTGGTGATCGACGGCAGGTGCGGGTAGCCAGCGGCCCGCCTCCGCCGGATCCCCACCGCCCGGTCGAAGCGCCCCTTGGAGGCGATCACCACCCGCTCGGTGACGTCGCGCAGCACCGGGTTGGTCGGGGAGCGGTACGAGCCCCAGGCACACGACCCGGTCGCCCCTCCAGCCTTCCTCCAGACGACCTCCCCCCGTAGGAGCATGCGCAGGTCGTCGTCGAGGATCGCAACTACGTCAGCCGACAGCGACCGGTACGGCTTGCGCCCCAGGTTGGCGACGTTGACCGCGATCCGCCCTCCCGGCTCGAGCACCCTCTTGCACTCGGCGAACACCCCGGCGAGCAGCCGTAGGTACTCGGCGTAGGAGGCAGGGATCACCCCCTGGCCGAGCGCCTCCTCGTACTGCTTGCCGGCGAAGTAGGGCGGGGAGGTGACTACCAGCGCCACCGAGTTGTCGGGGAGCTCGGTCATCGCCCGGGAGTCGCCGCAGACCAGCGGCTCGTCGAGGCTGAACGGGGCGGCGAGGTCCTCGTCGTCGGTGACCGACTTGGGGCTGAACCGGGCGTAGAAGCCGGACGCGTCGTGGCTCTCCCGGGCGCCGGACCCGAAGGCGCTCGTCGCGGTGGGCCGCCGTCGCCGGACCGGACGGGAGCCCGGGGGAAGCCGGCGACCACCCGGCGCAGGGTCGGGGTCCTGGTTCAGTGCCGCGGGCCTAGCTGGTGACCTTGGTGACCTTTCCCGCCCGGATGCAGGAGGTGCACACCTGCATCCGGCGGGGGGACCCGCCGACGACCGCTCGGACCCGCTGGATGTTGGGGTTCCACCGGCGCTTGGTGCGCCGGTGGGAGTGGCTCACGCTCATCCCGAACGAGGGGTGCTTGCCACAGACTTCGCACACCGATGCCATCGAAACCAAGACCTCTCGTGATGGGACGGGCCGCCCGCGGCCGACCGGGCCGGGCGGCTGGACCGGGAGACGAGGTTAGCATCGCCGGGGTGCGGACGCTCGAGCGCCTGGACGCCTCCGACCTGGCGGCGGTGATGACCGCCTACCGCGACGTGCTCGGCGAGCACCGGGAGCGCATCAACCGGCTCAACGTGTTCCCCGTGCCCGACGGCGACACCGGGACCAACATGGCGCTCACCCTAGGGTCGGTC
>JAJZWW010000101.1 GCA_021846485.1 Actinomycetes bacterium | reverse complement strand
CGGGCGGGCGCAGATCGAGGCCCGCATAGAGGAGCTGCGCGCCCAGGTCGCCGAGCTGGAAGCGATCCTCGCCGACGAAGGGGTGCTGCGCGGGGTGATCAAGACCGAGCTGGTCGCGGTGCGCGAGGAGTTCGCGACGGATCGGGTGGCGGAGATCACCTTCGACCCCGGAGACATGGGGGCCGAGGACCTGATCGACGACGAGGAGCTGGTCGTCACGATGACCCAGGCCGGCTATGTCAAGGCGGTGCCGGCCTCGGCTTTCCGGACCCAGGCCCGCGGCGGAAGGGGGGTAGCCGGCACCCGCCTGCGCGACGAGGATTACATCACCCGGGTGATCCACACCAGCGCTCACGCCCACCTGCTGTTCTTCTCCAACCTGGGCAAGGTGTACAGGCTGCGGACCTACGAGATCCCGGTGAAGGAGCGGACTGCTCGGGGGACGGCCATCGTCAACCTGCTCCCCCTGGCGCCCGGGGAGCACGTCCAGACCCTGGTCGACACCCGCGAGTTCCCCCCCGACCGCTACCTGCTGTTCGCCACGAAGTCGGGTCAGGTGAAGAAGACGACCTTCTCGGAGTACGACAAATCACGCCGGGACGGGTTCATCGCCATCAACCTGCGCGACGGGGACGAGTTGGTGGGGGTCATCGTGACCAGCGGTGGGGACGACATCTTCATGGTCAGCGCGAACGGCATGGCGATCCGCTTCACCGAGGAGGACGTCCGCCCGATGGGTCGCGACGCCGCGGGGGTGCGGGGGATGAACCTCCGAGCCGGCGACGAGGTCGTCTCGGTGGATCTGGCCCGTGACGACACGAGCATCCTCCTCGCGACCGATGCCGGCTACGGCAAGCGGACCCAGCTCCACCACTTCAACTGTCAGGGGCGGGGCGGCCTCGGTGTCCGCGGGATCCGCCTCACCGCCCAGCGGGGGCGGGTGGTCGCCGCCTTCATGGTCGGCCTCGACGACGAGATCCTCGTCATCTCCTCCGCCGGGGTCACCGTCCGCATGCCGGTCAGGGAGATCTCGAGCCAGGGTAGGGACGCCACGGGGGTCCGCTTGGTGAGCCTCGACCCCGGCCAGCTGGTCGCGTCGGTGGCGCCGGTCCTGGCGGTCGACGACGGCGAGGCGCAGGGATGAGATGAGTCCCCGTCGCGTCTCCCGGGACGAAGGTGGACCGCCGCACCCGGCGAGGGGGAGCAGGTGAGCGGTGAGCAGCCCGGGTCCACCGGGCCGGAGGCAGCCTCGCCCCTGCCGACCCGCTACGGGAGCGCTCGCGGACCGGACGGCTACGCCGAGCGAGTCACCGGGGCGGAGCGCGCCGGGGGTCTGGGACGCCGGCGATGGCAGTCGGGAGCGGCCAGCGGCGCGAGTGATGCTGCGACCGGGTGGGGCCCGGCCGCGGATCAGCCTGCGATTGAGGCAACCCAGGCGATCCCGGTCCTTCCCGCCCCGCCGCATGCCGCCGGTCGTGCCGTGTCACGCCGCTTGGTGCGCCACGTCGACGTCTGGACGGTGTTCAAGGTGTCGCTGGTCTTCTACCTGCTCCTGGCGGTGATCGTGCTCGCCGGTGGAGCGGTCGCCTGGCAGGTCGCCGCTGGCCTGCACCTTATCCGGGACGTCGAGCGGGCGGTGCGAACCCTTGCGGACAAGCGGCGCTTCGTGCTCCATCCCCTTCCGGTGCTCGAGTACTCGGCTGCTGCCGCCGGCGCCCTGGCCCTGGTCGGAACCCTCGCCAACACCGTCGCCGCCGTGCTCTACAATCTGATCAGCGACGTGGTCGGCGGTGTGCAGACCGTCGAGGTGGTGGAGCGGGTCTGAGCCGGCTGGGCAGCCGTACCGAGGCGCCCCTGCCCTGCCTCGCCGGCCGGCGAGGCAGGGACGTCATCGCCTGTTCGGCTCAGCTCGCCGACACCACTGCCGAGGTCCCGAGGGGCTGTCCGGCGATGCTGAGCGCGGTGACCTGGAACTCGGTTGCCCCTGACGCGGTGAGCTCCACGGCGGTCTCGAAGCCGTGACGGGCGACGGTGGTCGCTTCGGTGAGCGTCGCCGTCGAGCTCCCCGCGCTCACCCTCCAGTAGGCAACCTCGGTGGCTCCGTTCCAGCTGGTGTAGGCGGTGAGCTCTCCGGGCCGGCTGCCCCGGCGGACCACGAAGGCCAGCTCCCGGCCGGCCGGGTTGCCGATCCAATCGGCGGTGAAGGTGCGGTAGCTCTCCACGCCGTCGGCGAAGCGACCGTCGAGGACCATGGTCCCGTCCGGGGCGAACTGCGAGAAGTACGGGGCCGAACCCCAGCCGACGAAGTGTGAGCCGTCGGGCAGGAGTTGGTTGTCGCCCTGGCTGCCGACCACGAGCGGCAGGGTGGTGTGGCTCAGCTCCTCGACGAGGCGCACCTGGCGGTTGGTGGTGTCGACCCGCAGCGTCTTGGCCCACGCCTGGTGCTCCGGGGAGGGCGGGCTGGCGTCGTCGAAGACCGAGAACCCGCTCCCGTCGGAAAGGGATCGGGCGTCGTGCTGGTACTCGTAGCGGGCACCGGGACCCACCATCTCGAACGAAGAACCCTTCCCACCGGCTTGCCAGACGATCGCCTTGGTCGAGCGCTCCACGAGGTAGACCGCGGAGGTGTTGCGCGAGGAGATCAGCAGGTTACGGGCCTCCCCCGGCCACAGGTCGATCGAGTTGATGTGGAAGTAGTCGGCGTTGCCGGGGGTGTAGGTCTTGGACACCGGCACCGCCGGGTAGCACGACCAGTCGAATACCAGCTCACCGGTGGCCACGTCCACCTCCATCGCGTGGCCGTTGTACAGCTCCGCGGCCGGGAGATGCTCGTAGGCGGTGTGCAGTGCCGTGCCCTCGGGGGTGAGCAGGAGCTCGTGCAGGTCGCAGGGGATCCCGAGCGAGCCGCGGACCGTGGTGATCGTCTTGTAGGTGTCGTCGGCGAGGAAGTACTCGCCAGCGGTCGCGAAGCCCGGCCCGAGGGTGCCCTGGAACCAGGTGAGCACCGGCTTGCCGCGGTAGGTCTGGACCGAGAAGTTGAACGGCTCGACATCGAGGGGGACCTGGGGTCGGAACCACACCAGTCGGCCCCCCCGGTCGAAGATCATCAATCCCGGTTGGGCCCCCGCCGGGTAGGTCGCTCCGGGAGCGGTGATGGTCGCAGCGAACAGGTAGCTGGGGGACCCCGGACCGCTGCCCGCCGGAGCCTTGTTGATCCACACTCCGGGTGGTCGCAGGTCGGGGCGGGACACGAACCGTTGGAACCGCGGGGGGCTCCCCGGTGCTGAGGTCACTCCCGCCGGCAGCGTCGCCCCGGCTCGGGGGACACCGGCGATCCCGCCGGTGAACGAGATCGTGGCCGCCCCCGCGCCGGCTCGGAGAGCACCGGTCAGGAAACGTCGTCGGCTGAGGGATGAGGGCACGCCAGGGCCTCCGGGTGGAATGAGGTGACCGGGTGGTCGCAACGTCGGTCGGGGGCTGGTGGACCAGCGATCGAAACCCTACGCGCCGATCGACCGGCGATCCCCGCCCGGGCGGGGAGTCCGGAGAAGTTTCTCCTTGGTAACCTCAGCCGGTGCGCCTGGTCGTCCTGCGACATCACGAGGAGGACGGGCCGGGTCTGCTCGCCGAGCCGTTCGAGAGCCGGGGTTTTCGCCTCGAGGTCCACGACGGGGGTCGGCCGGGTGCGCTGCCGGACCCCGCGGGTGTCGACGCCGCGGTGGTGCTCGGGTCGGTCTGGTCGGTCTACGACCGCGCCTCGGTGGGCGAGTGGATCGACGCCGAGCTCGCCTGGCTGCGGGAGATGGACCGCGGAGGGGTGCCTGTGCTGGGGGTCTGCTTCGGGGCCCAGGCCCTCGCCGCCGCTCACGGCGGTGCGGTGGAGGCTGCCCCCCGCCTGGAGCTCGGGTGGGTGGAGGTCGAGTCAGCGGACCCGGAGCTGGTCGGACCCGGCCCCTGGTTCCAGTGGCACGGCGACCGCTGCGTCCTGCCCCTCGGTGCGCGGGTGGCCGCCCGCACCGACGTCGCGGTGCAGGCCTACCGGGTCGGTCGCGCCCTGGCGGTCCAGTTCCACCCCGAGGTGGACCGGGACCAGCTGCAGCGGTGGGTCGACCACGGTGGCGGCGCTGAGCTACGCAGCCACGGGGTGGAGCCCGACGCCCTGCTGGAGCAGACCGCCGACGAGGAGCCTGCTGCCCGCCGCCGGGCGGAGCGGCTGGTGGAGAGGTTCGTCGAGCTCAGCTGTTGAGCCGCGGCCCGGGGTCCGGCCGGCGGGCCCGGTCGGGGACCGCGAGCACGAGGGGGCTCAGCGCGAGGAGCAGCACACCGAAGAGGAGAAAGGCCTCGAGGAGGATCCGAGCCTGGTCGGTGCTGCGGGCCATGGCCGTGGTGGTGAGCGACACGGCGACGATCGCGCCGAACTGCCGGGAAGCGCCACGCAGCCCGCTGACTGCCCCTATGTCGTCGGGCGCGAGTCTCCCTCGCCGCCTGGAGGACCCGGTCCCGGGTCTCGGGGCGGGTGCGCAGCTTGGGGTCGTCGTTGAGTACTCGGGAGGCGATCGAGACCGACACCCCGGCCCGACCAGCGATCTCGCTCAGGGTGGGCACAGGGTCGTTCCGGGTGTCGCGGTGGGGCGAGCGCTCAGCGGTGCCCGGCTACGGGGTGTGGCTGGTAGGGGGCTTCCAACCGCTCGACTTCGGCAGCATCCAGGCGCAGGTCGACCGCGGCCACTGCGTCTTCGAGGTGGGCCGGCTTGGTGGCCCCGACGATCGGGGCGCTCACCCCTGGTTCGGCGAGCATCCAGGCCAACGAGACCTGCGCCATCGGAACCCCCCGGGCTGCGGCCACCTCCCCGACGGCTTCCACGATGGCCCGGTCCCCCTCGTGGTACAAGGTCTTGCCGAACTCGTCGGTCTGGCTCCGGGCGCTGCCCTCCTCCCAGGGTCGGGCAAGTCGGCCCCGGGCCAGCGGGCTCCAGGGGATCAGGCCCACCCCCTGGTCCCGGCAGAGCGGGATCATCTCCCGTTCCTCCTCCCGGTAGAGCAGGTTGTAGTGGTCCTGCATGGTGACGAACCCGGTCCAGCCGTTGACCACGGCGACGTGCTGGGCCTTGGCGAACTGCCAGGCCCACATCGACGAGGCCCCCAGGTAGCGGGCCTTCCCGGCGCGGACCACGTCGTGGAGGGCCTGCATCGTCTCCTCTATCGGCGCCCGGTCGTCCCAGCGGTGGATCTGGTAGAGGTCGACGTGGTCCACCCCGAGCCGCCGGAGCGAGGCGTCGATCTCGGTGAGGATCGCTTTGCGGGAGAGTCCCGCCCCGTTGGGCCCCGGCCGCGTCCGGCCGTGGACCTTGGTGGCAATCACCACCTCGTCGCGACGGGCGAGCTCGGCCAGAGCCCGACCGGTGATCTCCTCGCTGGTGCCGTCGGAGTAGACGTTCGCGGTGTCGAAGAAGTTGATCCCCGCCTCGAGGGCCTGGCGGAAGAACGGCCGGGCCTCCTGCTCGGGGAGGGTCCACTCGTGGTTGCCCCGCCCGGGGTCCCCGTAGCTCATACAGCCGAGGCAGATGCGGGACACCTGCACGCCGGTGTTGCCCAGGTTGACGTACTCCACCAGTGCTCCTCTCCCCGGGTCCGGGCGGCCCGGGCGGGTCCCAACCGTCCTACCACGTGACCGGCAGGTGCGTCGCGGTGGGCGCCGCCAGGTGTGCCGGAGCGGGAGGTCACGCTCCGGCGCGAGCATGGGGCATGCGAAGCGACGTGCCCCACCTGCTCCACGCCTACTCCCGCCCTGCCGCCGGCCGCTCCGGTTTCGTGGACATCGTCGCCGGCGACGGGGCGGAGGTCGTCGACTCTACCGGCCGGCGGTACGTGGATGCCCTCGGCAGCCTCTGGTACTGCAACGTGGGGCACGGCCGCCGGGAGATCGGCGACGCGGTGGTCGAGCAGATGCGACGCCTGGAGGTGTTCCACACCTTCGACCGCTTCACCAACCGACCCGCCGAGTCTCTGGCTGAGCGGCTGTCGGGGCTGGCACCGATGCCCGACGCCCGGGTGTTCCTCACCTCGGGAGGCTCCGAGGCGGTGGAGACGGCGGTGAAGCTCGCCCGCGTAGCCCAGGCCTGGGGAGGTCACCCGGAGAGGACCGTGGTCGTGAGCCGGAAGCCCTCCTACCACGGGGTCACCTACGCCGCCCTGAGCGCGACAGGCATCCCCGCCAACCAGGCGGGCTTCGGTCCGCTGCTTCCCGACGTGGTCCAGGTGCCCTACGACGACCTCGACGCGCTGGATCGCGTCGGACGGGAGCACGAAGGGCGCGTGGCCGCGGTGATCGCCGAGCCGGTGGTCGGCGCCGGTGGCGTGCTCCCACCGCCCGAGGGTTACCTCGGCGGGGTCCGGGAGCGTTGCGACCGCTGGGGCGCCTACCTGATCTCCGACGAGGTCATCTGCGGCTTCGGTCGGTTGGGCCGGTGGTGGGGGGCGGAGCACTACGGAGTGCGCCCCGACCTGGTGACTTTCGCCAAGGGGGTCACCTCCGGCTATCTCCCCCTCGGAGGGGTGCTGGTGGGCGCGGCGGTGCGCGAGGCGCTGGAGGCCGACGAGGACGCGGTGCTCAGGCACGGCTACACCTACGGTGGTCACCCGACAGCGGCCGCCGCGGCCCTCGCCAACCTGGACCTGATCGACCGGGAGGGTCTACTCGGCAGAGCCCCGGTCATCGGTGAGCGGCTCGGCGCCGGCCTCGGATCGCTGGTGGACGGCGAGCAGGTGTTGGGTCACCGGGGCACCCAGGGCATCTGGGCCATCGAGCTGGGGGATGACCTCCCCGCAGCGGCGGTGCGCGACGCCATGCTCGACCACGGGGTGATCGCCAGGCCGATCGGCAGCTCCACCCTGGCGTACTGCCCGCCGCTGGTGGTCGCCGACGAGCAGATGGACCGTTGCGTCGAGGCTACCCGCCTGGGCGTTGCGCAGGTGAGGTCTCGGATCACCGCCAGGGGATGAACGGCTTCTCAGCTCAAGAGTGCCGCGACCCTGCCGATCGCGTGTCCCATGGGAAGTCGTCGGAAGATCCGCCTCGAGGGGACTCGCTGCGCGGCAGCTTCCGAGGGTGGGTGTGCTGACACTTTTGGTGGGATGCTCTACCGTGGTGCGGTGGCCCGAGGATCGGCGCGCCGGACCCTCACCCGGGGCGCGGCCGCAGTCCTGGCCACTGCCTGTCTCCTCGGCTCATGGGTCGGCACGGCGGCGGCGGGTAGCGTCGCACCTGCGGCTCCTGTGGGCTGGCGCACCGTCAGGTTCGCAGGCGAGCAGTTCGAGGTCCCGGCCGCCTGGTCGACGATCGACACTGCGACCGACCCCACCGCATGCGTGCGCTTCGACCGCCACGCGGTCTACCTGGGCGCGGAGGCGGCCAGGGCCCTGTGCCCCACGGGAGCCTTCGGCGTCGAGGGGGCGGTGCAGGTCGAACGGCTCGCGACGGCTCCCGCAGGGCTGACGCCATCGAGCGTCGGTGGTCAGCCGGCCGAGGTGTCCCCACACGCGGGGGTGAGCCGACGGTGGGTGGCGTGGTTCCCCGGCACCCGGGTCGAAGCAGTCGTCACCTGGGGAGCGCACCCTTCCACGGCGATCACAGTTCTCGACTCGTTCAGGGAGATCGCAAGCAGCTCTACCCCGGCTGCATCGGGCCCGCTGCTGTCGGCGACGCCCGGCTCCACCTACCCGTCGGCTCCCCTTGCGAGCTCGCTGCGCCGCGCGGGCACCCGGCCCGGCCCGGCAACCACCACGACGCCCAGCGCGGCGGCGGGTCCGGCCACGGCCAACGTGCTCGGCTTCGACGTCTGCGGCGCGCCCCCGGTTTCGACGATGTCGGCCTGGCTGCGCAGCTCGCCCTACCGGGCGGTGGGCGTGTACCTCGGGGGGGCCAACGCGGCCTGCGGAGGTGAGGGGCTGTCGTCGTCCTGGGTCGGGACCGAGACAGCCGACGGCTGGGACCTGATCCCGATCTACGTCGGGCTCCAGGCACCCTGCGCCTACCAGAGTGGCCTCGCTCCTATTCAGCCGGCCCACGCAGCCTCCGAGGGAGCTGCCGCTGCGGCAGACGCGGTCTCCGAGGCGGAGTCCTATGGCATCGCCCCGGGCAGCCCTCTGTATCTCGACATGGAGGCCTGGAACACCGCAGACTCGTCCTGCTCGGCCGCAGTGGTGAAGTTCATCGAGTCGTGGACCACGACCTTGCACGCAGACGGCTACCGATCGGGCATGTACGGCTCGGCCGACGCCGGCATCGCCCAGGACATCGTCCCCCTCTACGGCCAGCCCGGAGCCCCGGACGACCTGTGGTTCGCCCAGTGGGACGGCAGCACGTCGACGACCTCCCCCTACGTGCCGTCCAGCGCCTGGCCCGGCGAGACCCGCCTCAAGCAGTACTCGGGGAACGTCACCCAGACCTACGGAGGGGTCACCCTCCACCTGGACCAGGACAGCGTCATGGGAGCTGTGGTCGGGCTCGGCCGGCCCGTGGTGGTGGCGATGTCCGCCGACGCCGGGGCCCCCGGCTCCCAGTTGGTGGTCACCGGAGCGCACTTCGCGGCCTCGTCGACCACCGTCGACTTCGGGGGGGTTGCGTCCCCTCGGGTCACGGTCGGGTCGAGTGGCTCGCTGGTCGCGGTGGTGCCACCGGCGGTCCCCGGGTCGACCGAGGTGACCGTCACCACCGGAGGCGGGGGGACCAGCGCGACGGGGGCGGCCACCTCCTTCGACATCCGTCCCGACGTGGCCGCCGCCGAGGACCCTGCCTCGGGTGGCTACTGGAGCGCCACCGCCCAGGGCAATGTCGTCGACTCCGGCGCACCGTGGTACGGTTCCAAGGCGGGAGCCCGCCTCCCTGCTGGCGTGGTGGGGATCGCGGCGGACCCGGCGACGGGTGGGTACTGGCTGGTCAGCGCGGACGGCAACGTCTACAACTTCCACGCACCGTGGTTCGGGTCGCCGTTCGGGAAGGCGCCGAGCGGCTCTGTGGTGGGGATCGCGGCGGACCCGGCGACGGGTGGGTACTGGCTGGCGACGAGCAGCGGAGC
>JAJZWW010000100.1 GCA_021846485.1 Actinomycetes bacterium | reverse complement strand
CCGGCAGGCTGCCGACCCCGACCGGCGGCCGCTCGGGGCAGGCCCTGGGGCGGGCTCGGCCCGCGGGGGCCCGGGTCAGCGGCGACGGAGGGCGCCGCGGGCCATCGTGCGGCCGACGTCCACGTAGAGCCCGACGCCCTTGTGGAGATCGTCGAGGACGTCCTCGAGGGCGGCAACGAAGCGGTCGACCTCTTCCTCGCCGGCGACGAGCGGCGGCAGGAGCTTGACGATGTTGACGTTGTCGGCGGCCACCTGGGTCAGTACCCGGTGCCGGTCGAACAACGGCACGACCACCAGCTGGGAGAACATCCCGCTGCGGACCCGCTCCAGGGCGTCCCAGCGCAAGCGGAGCCCCCGGGAGGTGGGCCGAGCGAACTGGAGGCCAATCATCAGTCCCTTGCCGCGCACTTCGTGGAGCAGCTCGTAGCGGTCGACGAGGGGCTGGAGGGTCTTGAAGAGCGAGTCGCCGGTCCGGCGGGCCCGGTCGACGATGTCCTCGTCGTCGAAGACCTGGAGGGTTGCCAGTCCCGCCACCATCGCGAGGGCGTTGCTGCCGAAGGTCGACGAGTGCACGAGGGCGGAGTCGAGCGAGCGGTAGACCCGCTCCCAGACCGCCTCGGTGGTGAGCACCGCTCCGACGGGCACGTAGCCCCCCGAGAGGGCCTTGGACACGGTGACCACGTCCGGGCGCAGGTCCCAGTGGTCGTGGCAGAAGAACCGGCCGGTGCGCCCGAGGCCGGTCTGCACTTCGTCGGCCACCACCAGGGTGCCGTGCCGCCGGCAGGCGGCCTCCGCCTCCACCCAGTAGTCGGCCGGTGCCTCGTAGACGCCCTTGCCCTGGATCGGCTCGAAGACGAAGGCGGCGACGTCGCCGTCGGCCAGCTGGCGCTCGAGGGCTCCGAGATCGCCGAGCGGCACCGACTCGCATCCGGGCAGCAGCGGCCCGAACCCGTCGCGGAATTCCTTTCCCCCGTTGAGCGCCAGGGATCCGGTCGACAGGCCGTGGTAGGCGTGATCGCAGTAGAGGATCCGGGTGCGGCCGGTGGAGCGTCGGGCGAACTTGATCGCTCCTTCGACCGCTTCGGTGCCCGAGTTGCAGAAGAACACCCGTCGGATCCCCGGGTGGGAGCGGGCCGTCAGGGCTTCGCCGAGCAGCCCGGGGAGCAGCGAGCAGTCCATCTGCACCAGGTTGGGTAGGTCCGCGTCGAGAGCATCGTGCAGCGCGCGCTTGACAACCGGGTGGGAGCGTCCCAGGGCGTACACCCCGAATCCGGCCAGGAAGTCGAGGTACTCCTGCCCCCGGTCGTCGTACAGGTAGCACCCCCGCCCGGACACGTAGTCCCGGTCGAAGCCGATCGTGCGCAGGACCTGTGCCAGCTTGGTGTTGAGGTGCCCGTCGTGCAGCCGCTCGCGATCCCCGGAGCGCTCCTCGAGCAACCGACCCAGGTCGAAAGCCACCGTCATCCCTTCCGCGTGGTCGCCGACCAGGACCGTCCTGCCGACGCCCACCAGGAAATGTAGCCAGGCCGGCGGTCTTGGGCAGACCGAGCGGCCCGGTAGGGGCGGTACCCTCGAGGGGTGGACGACGGCACCGGCACCGACCGCACGGCCGCGGCGGTCCCCGACGGGATTGCCACCGGCGCCACCGGCGCCACCGGCGGGGGTGGCGCGGCGTGCCGAGACCCCGGAGGGCAGCTGGTTGTCTACTGGCGCCCGGGGTGCTGGTTCTGCACCCGGTTGCTGCGGGCCCTCGACCGTTCTGGCGTGCGCTTCGAGCTGCGCGACATCTGGCAGGACGACGAGGCCCGGATGTTCGTCCGGGAGCACAACGGGGGCGACGAGACGGTTCCGACGGTGGCCCTCGGCGGTGAGGTGGCGACCAATCCCGACCCCGACCGCTACATCGCGCATCTCGCCACCATCCGACCCGATCTGGTGGGCGGGAGTGAGCACGTAGCCTCGGTGGCCGACGGTGACTGACCTGCCGGCCGGGACTGGCGCGCCCGACGCCGGCCCCCCGGCCGCGTACCCGCCGGAACGGGGATGGTGGGGTCCTCAGCCGGTGTGGGCTCCCCCGGGGGCCGGAGCGCAGTCGGGCCCGTTCGCCGGGTGGCCGCCGCGCCCACCCTGGGAGGGCGGCTCCCCGTGGGCGCCCGGATCGCAGTGGGCGCCGCCCGGGACCTGGTGGGGGACCCGCCCTCCCTGGGGCCACGGTCCGGCGGGCCCCGGGCCTGTCGGCCGGGCGGGTGCCGGGGACGACAGCGGCGCCGGTGGCGAGGTGCGGGGGGCCGAGCCGGGCCCTCGCGACGTTGCGCCCTGGGCTCCGGCCCAGAGCGGACCTCCCCCGGGGGGCGCGGCCGACTGGGAGCCGGGCCCGCCTTGCCGGATGGGGGTGGCCGTGTTGGTGGCCGCAGTGTTGGTGGCCGTGGCGCTCCTCGCCGGCGTGGGCATCGGCCGCTCGCTGCCGGGCGCCGGCGGGCCGGCGAAGTCCACCGGCTCTGTAGGTGCTGGCGGCTCCGCCGGCGCCCCCGGGGCGGGTCCCGCGGGCCGGTCCGGTTCGGGCGCCTCGGGATCGGGGGCTTCGGGATCGGGCTCCAGTGGCACCGGGACGAGCGGGGGGGTCAGTGGCAACCGGCCGTCGGCGGGCATCGTGGCGCGCCCACCGACGGCCGCCCGAGTGGCCGCGGACCGCCGGCAGATCACCCCCGAGACGGTCGACCTGTACAGCTCGCTCGCCTACGAGGGGCTGCAGGCCGCCGGCACCGGGATCGTCATTGGCGCCGACGGGCTCGTGCTGACCAACAACCACGTCATCGACGGGTCGACCTCCCTGGTGGGCGTGGACCTGGGGACCAAGAGGCGCTACCGGGCCGTGGTGCTCGGCTACGACACCGCCTCGGACGTCGCGGTGGTGCGGTTGGTGGGCGCCTCCCGCCTGCCGGTGGCACCGCTCGCCGGGGCAGCGGCCCGCGTCGGTGAGCGGGTGGTGGCGGTGGGCAACGCGGGTGGCAAGGGCGGCACGCCGACGGCCGCCGGCGGGACGGTGACCGGGCTCGACCGCTCGATAACCGCCACCGACCGGGTCGAGGGGACGACCGAGCACCTCTCGGGGCTGATCGAGACCAGCGCCGACGTCCAGCTGGGCGACTCGGGTGGCCCGCTGCTCGACGCGTCCGGCCGGGTGGTCGGCATGGACACCGCCGCCGCCCAGGGGTTCTCCTTCGCCGGGTCGGGCAACGAGGGCTTCGCCATCCCGATCGGGACCGCGGTGGGCATCGCCCGGACGATCGAGGAGGGGAGGGGCTCGGCGGCGGTCCACGTGGGGGCCACCGCGTTCCTCGGGGTGCGGGCCGCCCGGGCCACCTGCCCGTCGAGCGCCACGTCGGTGAGGAGCGGCTCGGGCGCCCTGGTGTGCGCGGTGCTCCCCGGGTCGGCGGCCGCCGGGGCGGGCCTGGCGGGAGGCGACCTCATCACCGCCCTGTCCGGCCGGGCGGTCAGCGGTCCGGCACAGCTGAGCCACCTGCTGGTCGTCGGGTTCCGCCCCGGCCAGGTGGTCACCGTCTCCTATCGCTCGGCGGGCGGTAAGGGCGCCCCCCGGGCGGTGAGGGCGACGCTTCGGAGCGGCCCTCCGGCGTGAGCCGTGAGCCGTGCGAGGAGCGCGAGGAGCGCGAGCCGTGCGAGGAGCGCGAGGAGCGCGAGCCGTGCGAGGAGCGCGAGGAGCCGGCCGCCGGAGCGCTCTTCGGGGGGACGGGGGGAGCCGCCGACTGGGGGGTCGCCGCCCGCCTCGCAGCCGCGGAGGTGTCCTACAGGGACCGCCGGCGGTTGGAGCGCCGGCTGAGCCTCCTCGGGTCCCCAGGTCACTCGGCCGACCCCTCGCGCCTCGCCGAGGAGATCACCCGGGCCGAGGCCCGGACAGCTCGTCGTCGGGCGGTCGTGCCCGACGTGGTCCCCACCTACCCGCCCGAGCTCCCCGTGAGCCAGCAGCGGGAACGGCTGCTCGCAGCCATCGGGGAGCACCAGGTGGTGGTGGTCGCCGGCGAGACCGGCTCGGGCAAGACCACCCAGCTGCCGAAGATGTGCCTCGAGCTCGGGCGGGGGGTGCTCGGCAGGATCGGTCACACCCAGCCCCGCCGGATTGCCGCGCGGACCGTCGCCGAACGCCTCGCCCTCGAGCTCCACGTCCCCCTCGGCGGTCCCGTCGGCTACGCGGTGCGCTTCGACGACCGGGTCGGCGAGGACACCCTCGTCGAGGCGATGACCGACGGGATCCTCCTCGCCGAGCTGCCGAGGGACCGGATGCTCAGCGCCTACGACACGGTCATCGTCGACGAGGCCCACGAGCGAAGCCTCAACATCGACTTCCTCCTCGGGTACCTCGCCCGGCTCCTCCCGCGGCGCCCGGAGCTCAAGGTGGTGGTCACCTCGGCGACCATCGACACCGCCCGCTTCGCCGAGCACTTCGGGGGAGCCCCGGTGGTGGAGGTCTCCGGTCGGTCACACCCCGTGGAGGTCCGCTACCGGCCCCTCGAGGCGCCCGCCGACGCCGACGCCGACGCCGACGGCGACGGCGACGGCGCGGGGCTCACCGCTCCCGCTGGCCGCGCCGGTCCCGGCGGAGGGGCCGGGCCCGGGCCGGGCGGGGGACAGGACCAGACCGAGGCGATCGTCGACGCCGTCGGGGAGCTGCTCGCCGGGGGCTCGGGGGACGTGCTGGTGTTCCTGGCGGGGGAACGGGAGATCCGCGACACCGCCGAGGCCCTCCGGTCCGCCGGGCTCCCCGAAGCCGAGATCCTCCCGCTCTACGCCCGGCTGTCGGCCGCCGAGTCCCACCGCGTGTTCCGCCCGCACGCCGGCCGGCGGGTGGTGCTCGCCACCAACGTGGCCGAGACCTCGGTCACCGTGCCCGGGATCCGGGCGGTCGTCGACCCCGGCTTCGCCCGCATCTCCCGCTACAACCCCCGCACCAAGGTCCAGCGCCTCCCGATCGAGCCGATCTCCCGGGCCAGCGCCGACCAGCGGGCGGGCCGCTGCGGCCGGGTCGGACCCGGGGTGTGCATCCGGCTGTACGCCGAGGAGGACTATTCGTCGCGCCCCGAGTTCACCGACCCGGAGATCACCCGCACCAACCTCGCCTCGGTCATCCTGCAGATGGCCGCTCTCGGCCTCGGGGAGGTGGCCGGGTTCCCTTTCGTGGACCCCCCCGACCGTCGCCAGGTCAACGCCGCGTCAGATCTCCTGGACGAGCTCGGCGCCCTGGACCGCAGCGCGCCGGCGCCCCGCCTGACGGCCACCGGCCGCCGTCTCGCCCGCCTCCCGGTGGACCCCCGCCTCGGGCGGATGGTCCTGGAGGCCGAACGCAACGGCTGCGTGCGGGAGACGATCGTCGTCGCCGCCGCCCTGTCGATCCAGGACCCCCGCCAGCGCCCCGCCGAGCACCGCCAGGCGGCCGACGAGGTCCACCGGCGCTTCGCGGTCGCCGGCTCGGACCTGGCCTCCTACCTGCGCCTGTGGGACTACCTCCAGGGCCGCCAACGGGAGCTGTCGTCGTCGGCGTTCCGGCGTATGTGCCGGCGCGAGCACCTCGACTTCCAGCGGGTGCGGGAGTGGGAGGACCTCTGCGCCCAGCTGCGCCAGGTCTGCCGGGACCTCGGGATCCGCCTCGGGTCGGGCTCGGCCGACGACGACGCGCTGCACCGCTCGGTCCTCGCCGGCCTGCTCTCGCACGTCGGCGTGCTGGACGACGACCCAGGGGAAAGGCGCAGCCCGCGCGCGGCGGGAGGGCCGCGCCGGCGCGAGTACCGGGGGGCGCGCAACACCCGCTTCGCCCTCTCCAGGGTGTCCGCGCTCTGCAAGAGCCCACCGCGGTGGGTGATGGCGGCCCAGCTCGTCGAGACCGACCGTCTCTGGGCCCGTGACGCGGCGCGCCTCGATCCGCGCTGGGCCGAACGCCTCGGCGCCCACCTCCTCGACCGTAGCTACAGCGAGCCCCGCTGGGACCGCCGGCGGGCGACGACGGTGGCGACGCTCACCGCGACGCTCTACGGCTTGGCCGTGGTCGCCGGCCGCCGCGTCGACTACGCCCGGCTCGACCCGCGCCTGGCGCGCGAGCTGTTCATCCGCCACGCCCTGGTGGAGGGCGACTGGGACGCGCCGCACCAGTTCCGGGAGGCCAACCGGGTGGCGCGCGACGCGGTGGTGGCGGTAGAGGAGCGGGTCCGCCGGCGCGACCTCGTCGTCGACGACGAGACCGTCGAGGCGCTCTACGACGAGCGGGTCCCGCAGGGGATCGCCACCGGGAGGGACTTCGACCGCTGGTGGCGGGAGACCGCGGTGAGCGATCCGGAGCGCATGGCGTTGCGGCCGGTGGACTTCGTGCGGCCCGGCGCCGGGCCGGTCCGTTTCGAGGACTACCCCGACGTCTGGGTCCTCGCCGGGTTGCGCCTGGCCCTCGCCTACTGCTACTCGCCGGGGGACGACGACGACGGGGTGAGCGTCACCGTGCCCCTCGCCACCCTCCCGGCGCTGCCCGACGCCGAGGCGTCCTGGCACATCCCGGGGTTCCGTGCCGAGCTGGTCACCGCCCTGCTCCGCCGGCTGCCGAGGGACGTCCGCCGGGAGCTCGGCCCCGCCCCCGAGGCGGCCGCCGAGCTCCTGGCCGGGCACGGGCCGGGGGACGGTCCGCTGCCCGAGGTCCTCGCCGGGTGGGTCGCGGCCCGGACCGGGGCGGCGATCCCCACCGGTGCCTGGGACGACCTGGGCGACCTGCCGGCCCACCTCCGCCCCCTCTTGGTGGTCGTGGACGGCCGGGGACGTGAGCTGGCCCGTTCCCGCGACCTCCCCGCCCTCCGCCAGCGCCTGGCCGGGCCGCTGCGGGCGGCGGTCGCCGCCGCGGCCGCAGACCACGAGCACCCACCGGCGGACGCATGGGTGTTCGGGACGATCCCCGAGCTCGTCACGGTGCGGGTCGCCGGCCAGGAGCTGGCCGCCTACCCCGGGCTGGTCGTCGAGGAGGGCCGGGTGGCTGTCCGGGTCTTCACCGAGCGGCGCGCCCGCGACTCTGCCGCCTGGCCGGCGACGCGCACCTTGCTGCTGGTCAGAACCAACCCTCCGACCGCCCGGGCCGCCCGGTCCCTGCCCGGGGACGCCAAGCTCGCCCTGGCTCACGTGCCCCACGCCTCGCTGGCGGCGTTCCTGGAGGACTGCGCCGGCGCGGCCGTCGACCAGCTGATCGCCGCGGCCGGCGGGCCGGTGCGCTGCGAGGACGACTGGCTCGCCCTGCTCCAGGCGGTGCGTTCCGGGCTCTCCGAGGCCACCACCCGGGCGGTGACCCGCGCGGCGCTGGTCGTGTCCTACCACCACGCGCTCTGCAGTCGCCTCGATCGGCTGGGCGCGTCCCCGCTGCTGGCCCCGTCGGTGGCCGACCTGCGGGCCCAGCTCGGCCGGTTGGTCGGGCCGGGGTTCGTCACCCGCACCGGCAGCGCCCGGCTGCTCGACGTCGTCCGCTACCTGAAGGCGGCCGCGGCCAGAGCCGAGCACCTCGGCGAGGACCCGCTCCGGGACCGGGAGCAGATGCGGCCCGTCCAGGAGCTGGAGGCCCGCCTGGCCGCCGCCGTCGGTCCCGGCGGGAGCGGCGACCCGGACCTGGGCGAAGGGTGGTGGCTGCTCGAGGAGCTCCGGGTGGGGATCTGGGCGCCGTCGCTGCGCGGCGCACAACGGGTGGGCATGGGCCGTGCCCGGCGGGCGGTCGCCCGCCTCGCCCCCCCGGCCCCCTAGCCGGTCGCTCGGACCGGGCTCTCCAGGGCCAGGCACCGGGATCTCCCGCTCGGTCCTCGCCTGGTCTCCTCAGTACCCGCTCGCCGGCTCCTCGTGGTGGTGGCCGTGGAGGTGGTCGGCGGCGAGGTGGGAGTGGCCCACGCCGGCCTCGGCGCCGACCCGGTCCTCGAGGCCCGGCCACGGGCGGCGGTGCACGCACACGTCGCAGTTGGCTCCCACCGGCCCGGTCTCGGCCTCGGCCGCCCGGTCGAGGACCAAGGAGGCGACCGAGCGGTCCACGCCCAGGTGCCCCGCGTCGAGCACCTCCACGCCGGTCTCGGCCTCGAAGGCCGTGTAGTGCTCCCGCATCCGCTCGACCAGGACCCCGGTGGCGAGGAACCAGGCGAAGGCAGCCACCCTGGTCGCCCCGAGGCGGCGCAGCTCGCCGAGCGCTTCGGGCACCGTCGGCCAGGTGAGCCCGGAGAAGGCCGGGGTGACCAGCCGGGTGCCGGCCAGCTCGGCGACCAGGCGGGCGACCTTGTAGGCGTCGGCGTTGGCTTCCGGGTCAGACGTGCCCCGGGAGACCACCGCGAGGGGCAGGCCTAGCGCCCCGGCGGCCTCCAGGCGACGCCTGGCCAGCTGTAGCAGGGCGTGGTCCACGCCGAGCGGCCGGGCGTAGCGGAGCTCGACGTCGGGCCGGCGGGCCCGGCCGCCGAGGACCACGGCGGGCACGTCGGACTTGGAGTGCCCCGCGGAGTAGAGCATCAACGGCACGACCACCACCCGGCGGGCGCCGGCGGCGAGCATCTCGTCGAGGACCTTCGCCGCCGCTGGCCGGGCGAGCTCCAGGTAGCCGAGCCGGACGGTCCGCTCGGGGGCGAGGGCGGAGACCGCCTCGCGCAGCTCGGCCATCTCGTCGCATCCCTCGCCCCGCCGGGAGCCGTGGGCGACCAGCAACAGGTCGGGCGGAGGGGCGCCCGGCGCGGCCCCGGGACGGCCGGTGAGCGCGAGGGTCACCGCCGACGCTCCCGGGCGGCGAGGCGGGCGAGGGCATTGACCGCCCCCGCCGCTGCGGCCGAGCCGCCCTTTTCCCCTACGTTCGACAGCGCGGGCAGCCCGGAGGACCGCAGGCGCTGCTTCGACTCTGCCGCCCCGACGAAGCCGACCGGTAGCCCGACGACCAGGGCCGGTCGCAGCTCGCCGGCCTCGGCCAGCTCGACTAGCTCGACCAGCGCTGTCGGCGCGCAGCCGACGATCCACAGCGCCCCGTCGGGCACCGCCGCGGCGGCCAGGCGCACGGCCGCGGCGGAGCGGGTGAGCCCCGGCCCGGCCACCGCGTCGGCCAGC